>NZ_LUKH01000035.1:0-43749 GCF_001593695.1 Leisingera sp. F5
ACCCTGCCTGCGCTGCGGGGCGGCGCCTCTTCCAGGCTGGCAAGCCGCGGCATGTCCTGCCAGAAGCCCAGCGGCTGGCGGGGGGTGTTGCCCTGCATGGCTTCCAGCATCAGCACCAGATCGCGCAGGGTCCGGGCCATCGGACCGGGCACTGACAGCCCGTCGAACGGCGCCGGGTTCGGGTCATAGGGGATAAGGCCCGGGGTCGGCCGGTACCCCACGACACCGCACCAGGCTGCGGGCGTGCGGGTGCTGCCGCCCAGATCCGAGCCATCCGCAAGCGCCACCATATGCGCCGCCAGCGCTGCCGCGGCGCCGCCCGAGCTGCCGGCCACTGTTTTTTCCGGGTTCAGCGGGTTGCGGGTGGTGCCGGCCACAAGATTGCTGGTCTGGCCGGAGAAGGTGAACTCAGGCGTGTTGCTTTTGCCGGTGATCACGGCACCCGCCGCGCGCAGACGGGCCACATGCAGGGCGTCAAAATCCGGGACATGGGCTTCAAAGCTCCGGGACCCCCAAGTGGTGCGCAAGCCCTTGGTTTCAAAGCAATCCTTGATGGCAACCGGCAGACCGTGCAGCGGTCCGGCAAAGGCGCCCGAGGCCGCCATCGCATCCAGTTCCGCGGCCCGCGCCTCTGCCGCATCCCAGTCCAGGGTGACAAAGGCATTGACGGTGCTTTCCCGCGCTTCGGTCTGCGTCTTATGCGCCGCCAGAACGTCGCGGGCACTCAGATCACGCGCCCGCAGCTTGGCGGTCATGTCCTCGGCGGAAAGGGCGGTGATGTCTGTCATGCGGCAGGTCTTCCGGTGCTGGTTGAAAAGGGGCGCTGCCGTCAAACTAAAAACCGGTGCCGGGCGGGACCCTTCTGAAACCGGCCTCAAAAGCGTCTGCCAGCGACCTGGAAGGCTTCTGCGGGCAGGCCTCAGCGGGCAAGCCAGCGGTGGACTGCATCCTTGCCCAGGCGGCAGGCCTCCTGCAGGTTCTCTCCTTTGGCCAGGTGGCAGGCGATAGCGGTGGCCAGGCTGCACCCTGTTCCGCGTTTGGAGCCGGGCAGCCGTTGTGCGGCCAAGGAGAGGACGGCGCCATCGCCGGTGCAGAGCACATCAATGCTCTGCGCGCCTGTGCCATGGCCGCCTTTGACCAGCACCGCTTGACACCCCTGCGCCACAAGGACTGCTGCCTGCGTCTCAATACTGCCGGTTGAGCCGGAAAGCACTTCCAGCTCCGCCAGGTTCGGTGTGACTAAGATCGCCCGCTTCAGCAATGCGCCAAAGCCGTCTGCCGCCATCAGCCTGCCGCCGGAGGTTGCTTTAAGAACCGGATCCAGCACGATAGGCATCTCTCTGGGCAGGGCCGCGTCAACTGCGCTGGCCACTGCGGCAGACCCTAGCATTCCGATCTTGGCTGCGGCCGGTGCAGGCACCGCGGTCAAAGCAGCCTTCGCCTGGTCTGCAACGGCTTGCGGCGTGCTGGGGTGAATGGCCAGGACTGCGGCATCGGTCTGTACAGTCACAGCTGTCACCACTGGGCGCACCACCGCGCCAAGCCCGGCTGCCATGGCCGTATCGCGGGTGAGGCCGGCGCCGCCGCTGCTGTCGGTTCCGCCGATCGCCAGGATGGCGGTCATGCGGGGTCTCCGGCGGCCAGCAGGGCGAGGTCGCCATAGCCCGCAGCCTTCAGATCCGAAGCTGCGCCCCAGGCGCGCAGGCCGGTCCGGCAGCACAGCACAATCCGCCCCTTGCGCGGCAGTTCCGCCGCCAGCAGATCGGCGCGGGCGATCCGGCGGGCCTGGGGCGCGGGCAATCCGGGCGCCTCAGCGGCATCGCGCAGTTCGATCACGGTATCATCCGCAGTGATATGCGCGGCGGAGGTAAAGGGCAGGGCGTCCTCCGGTTCTGCTGCCTCATCAAAGCGGAAGCTGCTGATCTGGAGGTCCCCTAGCCGGAAAACAAACAACTGTCCCCGCGGGGACGGCTGGTGATCGAGCAGGGACTTCAGGGCCAGTTGTGCCTGCAGCGCACCGATCATGCCGACGGCCGGCCCCATGACACCCGCGGTTGCACAGGTCGCCGCCTGTGCGGGCAAATCCGGGAACACCGCGCGCAGGGACGGTCCGCCGCCGCAAAAGCCCCCGGCATAACCCGATTGCCCCAGCGCCGAGGCCGAGATCAGCATCTTGCCCTGCCGCCGGCATTCATCCGAGAGGATATAGGACACCGCAAAACTGTCCGCCGCATCCACAACCAGATCAGCTGCTGCCACCATCCCCGCAGCATTGGCCGCATCCAGAGGCGCAATCCGCGCTGTCACCTGCAGCGCCGGGTGGGCCGCCAGCAGGTGCCGACGGGCGGCCTCTGCCTTGGGCTGGCCAAGGTCCCCCATAGTATAAAGAACCTGCCGGTGCAGGTTGCTCTCCTCCACCACGTCTCCATCCATCAGGGTGATGCACCCCACGCCTGCACCGCCGAGATACTGCAGCACCGGACAGCCGAGACCCCCGGCACCCACCACCAGAATATGCGCCCGGGAGAGCCGTTCCTGGCCCTCGGCACCAACCTCCGGCAGGATCATCTGGCGGGTGTAACGGCTCATGCGGCCTCCTTGACCCGGCAGGCCTCCGCCCATTCGCGGGTGCGCGCCTCGGGGTCTTCTGCCAGCTGGATGTCGGTCACCACTGCGGCGCTGTCCGCACCCGCAGCAAACACTCCGGGCAGCCGTTCCGGCGTCAGCCCGCCAATCGCGACCAGAGGAGTCGCACCCGCCATCTGCTTCCAGCGCGTCACCCGCTCCAGCCCCTGCGGGTCCCACTTCATCTTTTTCAACAATGTCGGATACACCGGCCCCAAGGCCACATAGGCAGGCCCGAACGACAGGGCGCGCTCCAGTTCGCTCTCGTCATGGGTGGACAGGCCAAAGCGCAGGCCTTTGCGGCGCAGCGCGGCAAAATCGGCCCTGTCCATGTCTTCCTGGCCCAGGTGAACAAAGTTGCAGTTCAGATCCAGCGCGGCCTGCCAATAGTCATTGACCACCAGCTGCGCGTCGTGAACCGCGCAGAAATCGCGGGCGCGGGCGATCTGGCGCCGCACCTCGGCTTCCGGTTCGTCCTTGAGGCGCAGCTGCACAAGTTTGGCCCCATGCGGCACCAGCAGCTCCAGCCGGCCGACGTGGCCCGTGATCAGGTAGAAACGTTCCATTATGCAAACTCCGCCAGTCCCAGAACGGGGGTTGAAGGTACCGCCATGTCGCGCCGCTCCATCGGATCGGCGGCAAAGCCCGCGCGTCCGGCCTCAATGGCCAATGTCATTGCCCGTGCCATGCCCGCAGGATCACCCGCCTTGGCCACTGCGGTGTTCAGCAGCACCGCATCCATGCCCAGTTCCATCGCCTGTGCCGCATCCGAGGGCCGCCCGATGCCGGCATCCACGATCAGCGGCACCTGCGGGAAATGCGCCCGCATCGCACGCAAGGCATCCGGGTTGCGCAATCCCTGGCCCGAGCCGATCGGCGCGCCCCAGGGCATCAGCACTTCGCAGCCCGCCTCCAGCAGCCGCTCGCCGACCACCAGATCGTCGGTGGTGTAGGGAAAGACCTGAAAGCCCTCGTCCGACAGAATCCGCGCCGCCTCAACCAGCCCGAACACATCCGGCTGCAGCGTGTCGGAATGGCCGATCACCTCCAGCTTGATCCAGGGCGTGTCAAACAGCTCCCGTGCCATATGGGCGGTGGTCACGGCTTCCTGCACCGAGTGGCAGCCGGCAGTATTGGGCAGGATCCGGCAACCGGTTTCGCGCAAAATCTCCCAAAAGCCGGCTCCGGAGCCGTCAGCGGTTTCGCGGCGCAAGCTGACGGTGATGATTCCGGTGCCGCTGGATTTCACCGCCTCTGCCAGAACCGCGGGCGAGGGGTATTGCGCGGTGCCCAGCAGCAGCCGCGAGGTGATTTCTGTTCCATAAAACTGCATTTCAGCCTCCCTGCATCGGGGCAAGCACTTCCAGGTGGTCGCCCTCAGTGAGTTGCACCTGTTCCCGGTTGCTGCGGGCCACAAATGTGCCGTTCAGCGCGGTGGCGACAGAGGAGCAGGCAAAGCCAAGTTCCTGCAGGGCGGTTTTCAGGTCGGTTGCGGATAGGTCATGCGGTTTGGCGTTCACGATGATTTTCATCTGTCGTCTCCGGTAGCAGTTGGTCCGCGGCCCGCTGCGCCATTGCGGGCGCCAGCAAAAAGCCGTGGCGGTAAAGCCCGTTGAGAAAAAGCGTGCCGTCCTGTTCGGTCAGCCGCGGCAGGTTGTCGGGAAAGGCGGGGCGCAGTCCTGCGCCGGTTTCCGCCACGCTGGCCTCGGCAAAGGCGGGGTGCAGAGTGTAGGCGGCGTTCAGCAGTTCGCTGAGCGAGCGCAGGGTGACAGGACGGTCCGAGCTGCTTTCGATCATGGTGCCGCCGATCATGAAATGCCCGTCGCCGCGGGGAACAAGGTACAGCGGCATCCGCGGGTGCAGCAGGCGCAGGGTGCGGCGGATCTGCACCTCAGGGCAATGCAGAATGGCCATCTCGCCGCGCACGGGACGCAAACCCGGCAGCGGTGCCGCCATGCCGGTGCAGTCCAGCGTGACGCCGGCCGGGGCAGGGGAGCCGTATCGGATCTCCACTCCCATCTCCTGTACCTTGGCACTCAGATCCCGCAGGGCGCGGCGCGGGTCCAGATGCGCCTCCTGCTCAAAGAACAGGCCTTGCGCAAACCGCCCGGCCACCGCCGGTTCCAGAACTGCAATCTCCGCCCCGTTCACCTGCCGGTGGGTGGTGGTGCGGCGGGCAAACCGGGTGAGTTCTGCACGGTCGCGGGCGGGCGCCACCACCAGCGTGCCGCGCCTGTGGACCGGTGTGACCCTGGCCCACCAGGTGAAGGCGCGGCTGCCGAGGGTGATCACCTCTGCTTCGGCGCTTTCCCTCTCGCACCAGGGGGCCAGCATGCCGCCCGCAAAGCGCGCGACGCTGCTGTCCCCGGAGGTTTCCCCCCGTTCATAGACCGTGACCCTGGCCCCGCGCTGCGCCAGTTCATAGGCGCAGGCGAGGCCGGCCAGGCCCGCGCCTGCAATGGTGATCATTCTGCCGGTTCCGCAGCCTCGGCTGCAGGCACATACAGCTCACCGCCTTCGCGGAACTTGGCGGCCATTGCCTCCATGCCCTCCTTCTGTGCTTCGGCGCGGATGTCGTGGCTGATCCGCATCGAGCAGAATTTCGGCCCGCACATGGAGCAGAAATGGGCCACCTTATGGGCCTGTTTCGGCAGGGTCTGGTCGTGGAATTCGCGCGCGGTATCCGGGTCCAGCGACAGGTTGAACTGATCCTCCCAGCGGAACTCGAACCGCGCGCGGCTCAGCGCGTCGTCGCGGCGCTGGGCGCCCG
The DNA here is from genome assembly GCF_001593695.1 of Leisingera sp. F5. Taxonomy (NCBI): domain Bacteria; kingdom Pseudomonadati; phylum Pseudomonadota; class Alphaproteobacteria; order Rhodobacterales; family Roseobacteraceae; genus Leisingera; species Leisingera sp. F5. The sequence continues at coordinate 5,396 of NZ_LUKH01000035.1, forward strand.
GCAGGCCCTTGGCGAGGTCGGCGGCATGGGCGGCGATCTTGTAGGTGATCACCCCCACCTTGACGTCGTCGCGGTCCGGCAGGCCCAGATGCTCCTTGGGCGTCACGTAGCAGAGCATCGCGCAGCCGAACCAGCCGATCATCGCCGCACCAATGCCGCTGGTGATGTGGTCATAGCCCGGCGCGATATCCGTGGTCAGCGGCCCAAGCGTATAGAACGGCGCCTCGTGGCAGCACTCCAGCTGCTTGTCCATGTTCTCCTTGATCTTGTGCATGGCGACATGGCCTGGCCCTTCGATCATCACCTGGCAGTCCTTGGCCCAGGCGATTTTGGTCAGTTCGCCCAGGGTTTCCAGCTCGGCAAACTGCGCCTCGTCATTGGCGTCGGCAATCGAACCCGGGCGCAATCCATCGCCCAGCGAGAAGGAGACATCATACTGGCGGCAGATGTCGCAGATTTCCTCGAAGTGCTCATAGAGGAACGACTCCTTGTGGTGATGCAGGCACCACTTGGCCATGATCGAGCCGCCGCGCGAGACGATCCCCGTGACCCGCTCAACCGTCATCGGCACCATATGCAGGCGCACGCCCGCGTGGATGGTGAAGTAATCGACGCCCTGTTCGGCCTGTTCGATCAGCGTGTCGCGGAATACCTCCCAGGTCAGGTCCTCGGCGATGCCGTTCACCTTTTCCAGCGCCTGATACATCGGCACGGTGCCGATGGGCACGGGGCTGTTGCGGATGATCCATTCGCGGGTGTTGTGGATGTTGCGCCCCGTCGACAGGTCCATCACCGTGTCCGCGCCCCAGCGGATCGACCAGACCAGCTTGTCGACCTCTTCCTCCATCGAGGAAGTCACCGCAGAGGTGCCCATGTTGGCGTTGATCTTCACCAGGAAATTGCGGCCGATGATCATCGGTTCGATCTCGGGGTGGTTGATGTTGGCGGGGATGATGGCGCGGCCGGCAGCGATTTCATCGCGGACAAATTCCGGCGTCACGTAATCGGGGATATTGGCACCGAAATCATTGCCGTCGCGGTGGCAGGGCGACAGTTCACGCAGCTGGTTTTCGCGGATGGCGATGAATTCCATCTCCGGCGTCACGATGCCGGCGCGGGCATAGGCCAGCTGGGTCACCGCCTTACCGTCCTTGGCCCGCAGCGGCGCGGGTTTTACCGGGAATTCAGGCGTCAGCCGCTCGCCCGCGACAAAGCCGTTGTCCGCGGGTGTCACATCACGGCCCTGGTATTCTTCGACATCGCCGCGCGCCTCGATCCACTGGCGGCGCAGCTGCGGCAGGCCCTGGCGGATGTCGGTCAGCACGTCTGGGTCGGTATAGGGGCCAGAGCTGTCATAGACCGGCAGCGGCGCTTCGCCCGCCGTGGGGTGGGTGGCGATTTCGCGCATTGGCACGCGGATGTCCGGGTGGACCTCGCCTGCGACATAGATCTTGCGCGACGCGGGCAACGCACCTGTGGTGATCTTGGGGTTGGGGACGTTCATTTTGGTGCTCCTCAAAGCCAATAACTCAGAAAAGACACCAGATGAGTTTTGGCTGGGAAACCGGCAGGCAAGCGGCCTGCTGTACCGGAATGCGCCCGTTTCAAACGGCTGTCCCCGCGGGGACAAAAGGCGCGTCCTAGCTTCCTACGCCAGTATCAACTGGGTCAGGTTCAAAGGGTCGCGCCGCCGGTCCGGGTTGCCCCGCACCATGACGCCTCTCAGTCCCTTGGGCGGGACTCCCCTGCGTGCCTATAGGGCTAGGGGAGGCATGGGGTTCGCGTCAACCGAAAACTTTGTAGATTATTTTTATCTTTTAATGGCAGTCTCTTGGCTGGAATTCGCTGCCGGTTTTGGGGTAAATCGCTGCAGCGCAGCTTTGGTGCTTGATCGCAGGTGGAAAAATTATCTATAAAATCCCGAACCGCCATCCGCGCATGGCCAACTGGTACACGAGAACAGGAGACAGCATGCTGGACGCTGCACCCATCCGCACCGACTGGACCCGCGAAGAAGCGGAAGCGATTTACAACAAGCCTTTCATGGACTTGCTGTTTCAGGCGCATACAGTTCACCGGCAGTATTTCGACCCCAACCAGGTGCAGAAGTCCAAACTGCTCAGCATCAAGACCGGCGGCTGCGCCGAGGATTGCGCCTATTGCTCGCAGTCGGCGCGCAACGGCGCGCAACTGTCGGCCTCCAAGCTGATCGAAGTGCAGCGGGTGATTGCCGAGGCCAAGAAAGCCAAGGACGGCGGCGCGACGCGCTATTGCATGGGCGCCGCCTGGCGCTCGCCCAAGGATCGCGACATGGCAGCGCTTGAGGCGATGGTGCAGGGCGTCAAAGACCTGGGCATGGAGACCTGCATGACCCTGGGCATGCTGGAAGAAGACCAGGTGTTCCGCCTGCGCGACGCGGGTCTGGATTATTACAACCACAATATCGACACCTCCGAGCGCTATTATTCGGAGATCATCACCACCCGCACCTTTGCCGACCGCATCGACACCCTGAACAAGGTGCGCGAGGCAGGCATCAAGGTCTGCTCCGGCGGCATCGTCGGCATGGGTGAAAAGCAGCTCGACCGTATCGACATGATGCTGGCGCTGGCAACGCTGGAGGTGCACCCCGACTCGGTGCCCGTGAACATGCTGATCCCGATTGCCGACACGCCGCTGGCCAATGTCGAGAAGCTGGACCCGATCGAATTTGTCCGCTCGGTGGCGCTGGCCCGGATCCTGATGCCGAAATCGCATGTGCGCCTGTCCGCAGGCCGCACCGATATGTCGGACGAGATGCAGGCGATGTGCTTCTTTGCCGGTGCCAACTCGATCTTTGTGGGTGACACGCTGCTGACCGCGGACAACCCGGAAGAGGACAAGGACCAGCAGCTGTTCGACCGTCTGGGCATCACCGCTATGGCGGTGGGATGTGACGGCAGCCGCTGATGGCGGGTGCCTTTCCCAGGCATGAGAAATCGCTGGAAGCGCTGCGCAATCGCGGGCGCTACCGGCAGCTGATGCCGCGGAAGGGGCATGACTTTGCCTCTAACGATTACCTCGGGCTGGCGGGCAGTGATGTGCTGCGCGCTGCCGCTGCCGATGCACTGGCGCGCGGCGTTCCGGTGGGGGCGGGCGCCGCGCGCCTGCTGCGCGGCAATGATGCAGAGCATCAGTTGCTGGAAGCCGAGGCAGCGGAGTTCTTCGGCACTGAGGCTGCGCTGTTCATGGGCGGCGGTTTCAACGCCAACCAGGCGATTTTCTCGACCCTGCCGCAGCAGGGCGATCTGGTGCTTTATGATGCGCTGATCCACGCCAGCACCCATGACGGGATGCGGCTGGGCCGTGCCGAAAGCCGCAGCTTTGCGCACGGCGATGCCAGCGACGCAGCGCAGGTATTGAAGGACTGGCGCACTGAGGGCGGCGAAGGCCAGGTCTGGATTGCGGTCGAGGCGGTTTATTCGATGGATGGCGATCTCGCCCCGCTGGATGCGCTGATGGCGCTGGCCAATGCCGAGGGTGCTGTGCTGGTGGTGGATGAGGCGCATTCCACGGGTGTGTTCGGCGATCTGGGCCGCGGGCTGGCGCATGAAATTGCGCACCGCCCGAATGTCCTGAGCCTGCACACCTGCGGCAAGGCTTTGGGTGCTTCCGGCGCTCTGATCTGCGGTCAGCGGGTGCTGATCGAGACGCTGATCAACAAGGCGCGCGGGTTTATCTTTGCGACCGCTCCGTCGCCGCTGAACGCTGCATTGGTGCGGGCGGCCTTGCAGGAGCTGCAGCAGAACCCGGGCCGCCGCGAACAGGCGTGGCGCGGGATCACTCATGCGCAAGATGAGGCGAAACGCCTGTGCGGGCTGGAGGGGTTCCAGAGCCAGATCCTGCCGGTGGTGATCGGCGATGACAAACGCACCATGGCGCTGGCCGAGCGGATGCAGGCCCGCGGCTATGACATCCGCGGCATCCGCCCGCCGACGGTGCCGCGCGGCACCTCGCGGCTGCGGCTGTCGATCACGCTGAACACAGGAGCGGAGGTCATCACCGCGATGTTCGAAGACCTCGCCCGGGAACTGGAGATTGCGGCATGAGCGCGCTGATCGTGACCGGAACCGATACCGGCATTGGCAAGACCATCTTTTCGGCCGGCCTGGTGCAGGCGCTGGGCGCCACCTATTGGAAGCCGGTGCAGTCGGGGCTGGAGGAGGAGACCGACAGTCAGACCGTGGCGCGCCTTTCCGGCCAGCCCGCGCTGCCCGAGGGCTATCTGCTGCAACTGCCCGCCTCGCCGCATCTGTCGGCAGAGGCCGAAGGCGTGGAGATCGACCCGGACGCGCTGCCTCTGCCAGAGGTGGACGGCGTTCTGGTCGCCGAAGGGGCGGGCGGGCTGATGGTGCCGCTGAACCGCGAGGTACTGTATCTCGATCTCTTCGCGCGCTGGGGCGCGCCGGTGATCCTTTGCGCCCGGACCCAGCTGGGGACGATTAACCACACGCTCTTGTCGCTGAAAGCCTTGCGGGATGTGGGCTGTGCGGTGGTGGGCGTTGCTTTCATTGGTGATGCGGAGCCGGAGGTGGAGGAAACCATCTGCCAGTTCGGCCAGGTGGCGCACTTGGGCCGCCTGCCGGTGCTGGCTGAACTGAGCTCTGACGCCCTGGCCGTGGCCTTTCAGGCCGGCATCCGGGTGGACCTGATCAAGGAAGCGCTGGCCCAAGGAGAAGCGGCATGAGTGCATCAGGCCTTACCCAGCTGGAATTCGACCAGCAGCACCTTTGGCACCCTTACACCAATGTCGCCAAGCCCGGCCCGACCTTTGTGGTGAAGGAAAGCGAAGGCGTGCATATCACGCTGGACGACGGCACAAGGCTGATCGACGCCATGTCGTCCTGGTGGTGCATGATGCATGGGCATAAAAACCCGGCGATCACCAAGGCAATCCACGACCAGCTCGACACCTTGCCGCATGTGATGTTCGGCGGGCTGACCCATGATCCGGCCATCAATCTGGGCCGCAAGCTGCTGGAGATCACCCCCGAAAGCCTGACGCGTATCTTCTACTGCGATTCGGGCTCGGTCTCGGTCGAGGTGGCGATGAAGATGGCGGTGCAGTACCAGCACGCAATTGGCCAGCCGGGGCGCAAGGAATTCGCCACCATCCGCTCCGGCTATCACGGCGATACCTGGAAAGCGATGAGCGTCTGCGACCCGGACACTGGTATGCACCACCTGTTTCAGGGCGCGCTGAGCGTGCAGCATTTCGTCTCCCGCCCGCCCATCCGTATCCATGAGGAGTGGACCGACGACCCGGCCCGGAACGGTCTGGGTGAACTGCGCAGCGTGCTGGAGGCCGGGCAGGACAAGATCGCCGCCTTCATCCTGGAGCCCGTCGTGCAGGGCACTGGTGGCATGTATTTCTATCACCCGGAATATCTGAACCGGGCCCGCGCCCTTTGCGATGAACTGGGTATCCTGCTGATCTTCGACGAGATCGCGACCGGTTTCGGCCGCACCGGGGAGATGTTTGCCACCGGTTTCTGCGGGGTGGAGCCGGACATCATCTGTCTTGGCAAGGGGCTGACCGGCGGTCATATTTCCTTTGCCTGCACGATGACCAATGACCGTGTGGCCGAGGGTGTCGGCGGCGGCAATCCCGGTATCTTCATGCACGGGCCGACCTATATGGCCAACCCGCTGGCCTGTGCCGCAGCCAAGGCCTCGCTGGACCTGCTGACCGGGCAGGACTGGCGCGGCACGGTTGCGGCGATTGCCGAACAGATGGCGGTCGAGCTGGCCCCGGCGCGCGACCTTCCCAATGTGGCCGATGTGCGGGTGCTGGGCGCGATCGGCGTCATCGAGATGAAACATGCGGTATCCGCAGACGAGGCGCACGCCCGCGCGCACGGGATGGGCGTCTTCCTGCGCCCCTTTGGTAAGAACATCTATACCATGCCGCCGTTCATCACGTCCCCGGATCAGCTGAGCGCGATCACAGCAGGTATGCTGCGGCTGGCGCGGGAGCTGTAAGTCATGGAGTTCCGCTGGCTCAAACAGGACAATGCAGCCGAGGCCATCGTGGTCTTTGGCGGCTGGGCTGTGGGGCCGGAGGTGTTCTGGCATCTGGATGGTCCGCAAGACATCCTGTTTGCCAGCGATTACACCGATCTGGACGCAGAGCTGCCGGACCTGTCGGAATACGGGCGTGTCAGCCTGCTGGCCTGGTCCTTTGGCGTCGCGGCTTATGCCCATTGGCAGCAGGGGCGGCCCGATCTGTTCCAGCGCAAGGCGGCGGTGAACGGCAGCCTGCAGCCGGTGAACCGGGGCGCAGGCATCCCGCCAGCGGTTTTCCGCAGGACAATGGAAACGCTGAGCCTGGAAAGCTACCAAGGGTTTCTGGCCCGTGTGTTCGGCGCTGCGCAAGAGGCACAAGCACTGGATGTGCCCGCGCGGCGGGCCGAGCTGCTGGCGGTGGAGCAGCGCGGTGACGCGCCGCAGATGCGGTTTGACCGGATCTGGATCAGCTCCGGCGACAAGATCTTTCCACCCGCCAATCTGGCTCGGGCTTGGGCGGGGCAGAACGTGACACAGATCGAAGCGCCGCACGCCCCCTTTGGCCAGTTCTCGCAGTGGGAGGGGCTGTTTCAGTGAAAGATGTGCTGCCGCCTCAGCTGGATCAGACCCGCGTGCGCCAAAGCTTCCGCCGCGGGCTGGACAGTTATCACGGCACCGCGTCTGTGCAGGCGGATATTGCGGCGCAGCTTGCCGGGCTGCTGCAGGCGCAGGGCGCGCCCCGCCGGTTCGGGGCTGTATTGGAGTTCGGCTGCGGCACCGGTCATCTGACCCGGCACTTGCTGCAACGGTTCTCGGCCGGCAGCCTGCTGCTGAATGACCTGGTGCCGGAGGCGGCGCAGGTGCTGCAGGCACTGGGCGGCGCAGCCCCGGCGCAGTCCCGGTTTGAGGCCGGCCCGATCGAGACCCTGCCGCTGCCGCAGCAACTGGACCTGATCGCCTCGGCCTCGACCGTGCAATGGGTTTGCGATCTGCCCGCGCTGATGGCCCGGCTGGCGGCGCGGTTGAAACCCGGCGGCTGGCTGGCGCTGTCGGGCTTTGGCCGGGGCCAGTTCCGCGAGCTGGCGGCGCTCGGCTCGGCCGCGGCGGCGCCCAGCTATTTGGATGCCGGGGAGTGGCCGTCCGTGCTGCCGCAAGGCCTGGAGATTCTGGCCATCGAACAGCGCCCTGCCGTGCTGGAGTTCGATACCGCGCTGGAGCTGCTGAAACACCTGCGCCGGACCGGTGTCAACGGCCACGCCCAGCAAAGCTGGAGCCGCAGGCGGCTGCAGGAATTTGAAGACGCCTACCGGCAGCGTTTCGGCGGTGGCGGCAAGCTGCCGCTGACCTATGATCCGGTGCTGCTGGTGGCGCGCAAGACCGGCTGACCGGTTAGGGCGGCTGGTGTGCGCATTCCGCGCTTGAGGCAAGTTTTAGGTTTTTTCCCCGCCATAAGACCGCCGCTTCCAGCGGTGCGTTAATCTTTGTCAACTCCCGCCTGCTATGCCGGAACCAGAGCCGTGCCCGGGGGTGCGGAACGTGGAAATACTGGCAGTACGGGAGTGACGCCAATGAAATTCAAAGCGTTTGCCGCCGCTTTGGCGGCGCTGGCGGTTTCGGGGGCCGCCGAAGCCGCTGACATGGGGGACACCGGAACGCCAATCCGGCTATCTCTGAACAACTGGACCGGTCAGCAACTGTCGACCTATATCGCAGGGGGCCTGTTGGAAGAGGCCGGATATACGGTTGAGTACGTCGAGGCGGACCAAAGCGCCCTGTACGAGGAGATCGCAACCGGCGATGTGCACGCGATGGTCGAGGTTTGGACCAGCAGCGACCCGACGGAATACTTTGATCTCGTGGAGGCGGGCCGTTTGGAAAACCTAGGCGACATGGGGCTGGACGCGCGCAACGGGGTGGTCTTCCCGCCCTATGTGGCGCAGATGTGCCCTGGCCTGCCCAATTGGGAGGCGCTGCGCGACTGCGCAGGCATCTTCTCCGAGGATGGAAAAGGCAAACGCGGAATCTATCTGGCCTATCCGGATTCCTGGGGATCGCCTGGGGCCGACCGGATACTGGCACTGGAGCTGCCGTTTGATGTGGTCGCTGCCGAATCCGAGGCAGCGATGATTGAAGCCTTCCAGACCGCCTACCGAGAGAAGCGTCCGGTGATCTCTACCTTCTGGGCGCCGCATTGGGCCATGTCGTCTTATGCGCTGCAATTTGTGCGCCTGCCCAAGCCGGAACCGGCCTGCTACACCGATCCTTCCTGGGGGCCGAACCCCAAGGCCACCGGCGATTGCGATTTTGCCCGCGGCGGGGTGGTGAAGGCGAGCTGGCCCGGCCTTAAGGACCGCTGGCCCGCGGCCCATGAGATCCTGAAGAACTATCAGCTGAGCATTTGGGACCAGCAGCCGCTGATCGGGCTGGTGGATGTCCGGGGCGAGACCCCGCAGGGCGCCGCCCGCGGCTGGCTGGCGGTGAACCGGGCCAAATGGATGCCCGTTGTCGAGGAAGCCACCGGCAAGGGCCGGTCCTGACCCGCAAGGTCCGGATTTCGGTTTCAGCGCTCCCGCCCCAGGCGGGGGCGCTGCCGTTGTTTTCGGGGAATTCCTTGAAGCCGGGTCCCCGGCCGCGGTATGCCGGTTGCAAGCGTTTGCGGGGCGGGGCAGGGTGATTCCGGAACTTGTCCAGGTGCACAGAAACTTGAACCGTCAATCAAAATATTTCGCAGTTTGTGCCGCAATCGCTCGACAAACTGTCGTAATATGTTCCAATACTTGCATTATCCCCGGCCACACTTGGACCATGGCCGCCTGCTGACAAGAATAAGACCAGCCGCAAGGCCAGGCAGACGCCATGAACCGCCGGGTTCCAAAAGACGCGCCAAGCCGGACAATCGGCGGCGCAAGACCAATGACAGGGAGTAGAACAATGAACTTCAAAGGATATGCGCTGGCGCTGGGCGCCGCATCGATGACGGTTGCTGCGGGCTTTGCTTCGGCGGCGGACCTCGGTGATACCAGCAAGCCGATCAAGCTGGCTGTGAACGAATGGACCGGCCAGCATGTTACCACCCATATCGCCGCAGAGATGCTGAAGGCCGCGGGCTATGAGGTGGAATTTGTCTCGGCCGGCATGATGAACCAGTTCCAGGCGATTGCCGATGGCGACATTCACGCGACGCTGGAGATCTGGTCGTCGAACGTGTCGGATGAATACGCCAAGAAGATCGAAGAGGGCACTGTTGTCGAACTCGGCGATTTGGAGCTGAACGCGCGCGAAGGAATCGCCTATCCGGCCCATGTGGCTGAGCTTTGCCCTGGCCTGCCGGCCTGGGAGGCGCTGAAAGACTGCGCGATGCAGTTCGCCACCGCAGAAACCCTGCCCAATGGCCGCCTGGTGGATTACCCCGCCGACTGGGGTACGCCGGGTGCCGACCGCATGACCGGGCTGGACCTGCCGTTCAAGGCCGTGCCTGCGGGCTCCGAAGCCGCCTTGATCGTCGAGCTGCGCGCCGCGACCGAGCGCAAGACGCCGCTCTTGGTCACCTTCTGGCAGCCGCATTGGGCAATGTCGGCCTATGATGTGAAGTTCGTCGATCTGCCGCCGGGCGATGATGCTTGCTTCTCCGATCCGGCCTGGGGCCCGAACCCGAATGCGGTGAACGATTGCGATTTCTCGCCCTCGCGCATCTTCAAGGCGGCCTGGTCCGGCACTGCAGAAACCTGGCCCGCGGCCTATGAAATCCTGTCGAACTACACTCTCGCTGTGGAAGACCAGCAGCCGATGATGGGCGCGATCGACGTGGACGGCGGTAAGGTCGAAGAGGTGGTCGCCGCCTGGATGGCCGAAAACGAGGGCAAATGGCGCCCGGTTGTCGACGCCGCCATTAAGTGAGCCGCGCCCAGTGAGTGGCTCTGAAACGCCTGCCATCACCTGCCAGAACGTCTGGCAGGTGTTTGGCAATGACGCAGACAGCGCCTTGAAAAAGGTGCTGGCAAACCATCCCTCGCCGCATGACGCCGCCGGAGAGCTGCGCCGTATGGGGCTGATCCCTGCGGTGCAGAACGCGTCCTTTCAGGTGCAGGAAGGGGAGCTGTTTGTGATCATGGGGCTGTCTGGTTCGGGCAAGTCCACCCTGATCCGCTGCATCTCGCATTTGCTGCACGCAACCGGCGGTGAAATCCGCATCGACGGCGAAAACATTGTTGAGGCCAGCCCCAAACGGCTGATCGAACTGCGCCGCAAGAAGCTGGGCATGGTGTTTCAGCACTTCGGCCTGTTTCCGCATATGACGGTGGCCGAAAACGTCGCCTACCCCTTGCGGGTGCAGGGGGTGCAGAAAAAGCAACGGCAGGCCAAGGCAGAAGAGGTGATCGATCTGGTCGGCCTGCGCGGCCGCGAAAACCACTATCCGCGCGAACTGTCCGGCGGCCAGCGCCAGCGCGTCGGCATCGCCCGCTCATTGGTGGCGGATTGTTCGGTCTGGTTCCTGGATGAGCCGTTCTCGGCGCTGGACCCGCTGATCCGGCGCCAGCTGCAGGATGAGTTCCTGGAGATCCAGGCCAAGCTGAAAACCACCATCGTCTTCATCACCCATGACATCAACGAGGCGCTGAAGCTGGCTGACCGTATTGCCATCATGCGGGACGGCAGGATTGTGCAGATCGGCACGCCCGCCGACATCGTGCTGCGCCCGGTGGATGATTACGTGCGCGAGTTCTCCAAGGATGTGGCCAAGGGTCGGCACGCCCGTGTGGCCTCGGTGATGGAAACCGGCGCGGGGCTGGCGTATGGCGCCGATGACCCAGGCCTGCGCCAGGATATGACGCTGGATGCCGCGCTGGCACGCTGCATGGAGCTGTACGAGCCGGTGCCGGTGCGCTCGCCCGAGGGCAACGTAGTGGGAGTAGTGAACCCGGCAGACCTGGCAGCGGCGCTGCAGGTGGAGCAGGGGTAATGGCAGTTCTGACAAAAGGAGCTGTGGCGGCGCTGATCGCGGCGGCGGTTGGGGCGCTGTGCCTGCTGCTGGAAGGCAGCCTGCCGTGGCTGGTCAAATTCCCTGCCGCCTGGGTGCTGCCAGCAACCGATTGGGCGGGTGCCGCGATGGAGTGGCTGCTGGCGCTGATCAAACCCGCTGCGCGCAGTTTCTCGGCGCTGATGTTCTATCCGATGGAGGCCGCCAATTATGTGCTGAGCAGCACGCCCTGGCCGCTGGTCATCTGCGCCACGACGGCGCTGGCCTGGATCCTGGGCGGGCTGCGGATGGCGCTGATGGCCCTTGCCGGCCTGGGGTTTGTGCTGGCGTCGGGCTATTGGCCCGAAAGCATGAACACGCTGGCGCTGGTTGCTGTTTCAGTGCCGCTGGCGCTGATCATCGGCGGCGGCATCGGCATCCTGGCCAATGAATACCCGCGCGTCCGAAAACCGGTGCAGGCATTGCTGGACATCATGCAAACGGTGCCGACCTTTGCCTATCTTACCCCCTTGCTGGTGCTGTTCGGCTTTGGCCCGGTGGTCGGCCTCATAGCCTCTGCCATCTATGCCGCGCCGCCAATGGCGCGCAATGTGCTGCTCGGGCTGGAGCGGGTGGAGCCGGAGATCAAGGAAGCCGCTATCATGGCCGGCGGCACCCGGCTGCAGCAGTTGTTTCAATGCGAAATCCCTTCGGCCGGGCAGCAGATCATGGTGGGGGTGAACCAATGCCTGATGGCGGCGCTGTCGATGGTGATTATCGCGGCTGTCATTGGCGGTTTCGACGACATCGGCTGGGAAGTCCTGCTGACCATGCGCAAGGCGCAGTTCGGCCAAAGCCTGCTGGCGGGTCTGGTGATTGTGATTTTTGCCATCCTGATCGACCGGATGAGCGGCACCCTGACCCAGGACCGGCGCGAAAAACACGATCCGCGCATCGCCTGGGGCATCCTGGCCGTGGGCGCCGCAGCCAGCGCCGTGTTTTGGGGTCACATTCAGCAGCCCGGCGCTTATGCCCTGTTCAACCCCGTGGCGGATAGCGTGGACAGGGGGCTGTCGGCCTTTACAACTGCCAATGCAGACCTGCTGACGGCGTTCAAAAACAACGTGCTGTTTTATGTGCTGCTGCCGCTGCGGATCGGGCTGGATCAGGCAGTGCTGCCCTTCACCTGGGGGTTTTCCTGGACCCCGGTGATGAGCCTGGGACTGTTTGCAGCGGGTGCCGCTGCCGGCGTGATCTTTGCGTTACGCGGCCAGCTGGCGCTGGGCCTGATGCTGCTGATTGCCGCCGGCATGCTGGAAACGGGTATTTCGCAACTGCCCTGGCCTTTTGTGCTGATCGGCGCTGGCGCGCTGGCCTGGGTTGCCGGCGGGCGCGGACTGGCCATCATGACGGTTGTTCTGCTGGGCACCATTCTGGTCTCCGGCCTGTGGGAGCGGGCGCTGCTGTCGTTGTATCTGTCGGGTGCTGCGGTCTTTGCCTGTGCCGTTATGGGCGGGGCGATCGGCCTTGTCTCGGCGGTGTCGCCGAGCGTGTGGCGGGTGGTGCACCCGATCTGCGACATGCTGCAGACGATCCCGCTGTTTGTCTTCCTGATCCCGGTGCTGATGGTGTTCCAGATCGGCGAGTTCTCGGCCTTCCTGGCGATCATCGCCTATGCCATCGTGCCGATGATCCGCTACACAAGGCACGGTCTGGTATCGACACCGGAGGAGATGATCGAAGCCGCAACGGCCTCCGGCGCGACCAAGTGGCAGATGCTCAAGGATATCCGCGCGCCTTATGCGGCGCCGTCGATCCTGCTGGGGTTGAACCAGACCATTCTCTATGCCTTTGCGATGCTGGTGATTGCGGCGCTGATCGGCACCACCGGCCTGGGCCAGTCGATCTATCTGGCGCTGGGGCAGGCGGATGTGGGGCTGGGTATCTCTGCTGGCGCGGCAATGGCGATCCTTGCCTTGATCGCCGACCGCATGGTGCAGGGCTTTGCCGAGGAGCGGCGCAAGGCGCTGGGCTTGTAGCCATCCGTAAATCCCGGAAGAAGGGCGCCCCAGCGGCGCCCTTTTTTGATCTGGGGCAACGTCTTATACTGCTCGTCCGCGTATAGCTGCACAACTGACTGATCTAAAGCAGGAGAGACCTCGATGGGCTGGCTTGAATTCACCGCGGCGCTGGCGCTGTTTCTGCTGAGCCACGCGATACCGGTGCGCCCGCCGGTGCGGCCCTGGCTGGTGAACCGTCTTGGCCGGCGCGGCTATATCACCGCCTACAGCCTGCTGTCGCTGGCTATTCTGGCTTGGCTGGTCGTGGCGGCTGCCCGGGCGCCCTATGTCGGCGTGCTGCCCTATTGGGGCGTCTTCCGCTGGGCGCCGTTTTTGCTGATGCCGCTGGCCTGCCTGCTGGCGGTGGCGGGGATGATGCGGCAAAACCCGTTCAGTTTTGGCGGGCTGGGGTTGCGGGCCTTTGATCCGGCGGATCCCGGCATTCTGGCGGTCAGCCGCCACCCGCTGCTGGCGGCGATGGCGCTGTGGGCCGGGGCGCATCTACTGGCCAATGGCGATCTGGCGCATGTGATCCTGTTCGGCCTGTTTGCAGGTTTTGCCTGGGCCGGCATGGCGATCATAGACAAACGCAAGCAGAACCAGATGGGGCAGGGCGAATGGACGCGCCTCAGCCGCAATACTGCGCGGCTGAACCTGGCTTGCCTGCGCCCCTCTGCAGCTGAAGCCGGGCTGGCTGGCGCGGTGTTCCTGGTCCTGCTGATCCTGCACGCCCCGGTCATCGGCTACCACCCGTTGCCGTGGTAGGGGTTGACCCGGCCCGCCGCATGACCACCTATGAACTGAGACGAGACTGGAGAGAACAACCGATGCACCTGGCATATGTGATGACCCAAGAACGCGGTGCCACCGACCGCCTGCTGAGTGAGCTGGCTGAGAAATTGCAGGCCAAGGGCATCCGCCTGGCAGGCATCGCGCAGACCAATGTCGAATGCTACGACAAGGAGCTGTGCGACATGGATGTGCGGGTGCTGCCTGACGGCGAAACCATCCGGATTTCGCAATCCCTGGGCGCAGGCGCCCGCGGGTGCCGCCTCAACCCGGAGGCGCTGGAACAGGCGGTCGGCCAGGTCTCTGCCACACTGCAATCGGACCCGGCGCCGCAACTGATGATCGTCAACAAATTCGGCAAGCACGAGGCCGACGGGCGCGGTATGCGGCCGGTCATCGGCGAAGCGCTGGCCCTTGGCATTCCGGTGATTTCCGGCGTCAACAAGATGAATGTGGAGCCGTTCCAGGCCTTTGCCGACGGCATGGCCGTGGAGGCGGGGCCGGATCTTGAGGCCCTGGTCGCCTGGGCGGAACAGGCCGTTGCCGAAACCGCCTGACTGGCGCATTCCCATTTCAAATCAAACGGAAAGCCCGCGAACTTCACGCGGGCTTTTTGCTGTGCCTGGCAGCGCACGGCGGGTCCTGCCTGCAGCTGAACCACCATCGTCCGGTCTGAAAAAGAGAGAAGATGGTGGGCGACCCTGGAATCGAACCAGGCGTGCGTCTCCGCGAGGGAGTTACAGTCCCCTGCCACACCTTGCGGCCTGTCGCCCACTGTCAGGTGAGTGTTGCACCTGACGTGGAGGCGTGATTACTAGCAGGCCAAACGGGCGTCAACAGGAAAATCGCAAGTTTTTCAAAGCGCCTGGAAAATCTTTCTGCCGGAGAGCAAAATGACCAAGAAACCCAAATGGGTCGTCGCAAAAGAACAGTCCAAAAAAGCCGCCTCGGCAGAAACCGTATGGCTGTTCGGGCTGCATGCGGTGCGCGATGCGCTGATGAATCCCCAGCGTGAAAAACTGCGCCTGATGGTGACCATGAACGCCGAAGTGAAACTGGCGGACGCCATCGCAGCTTCGGGTGTCGAGGCCGAGGTGATCGACCCGCGCAAGTTCAATCCGCCGATTGACGCGCAGTCGGTGCATCAGGGCGCCGCACTGGAAGTGAAGCCCTTGAACTGGGGCGGACTGGCCGACAACTGCATTGGCCGCGAGGCCCCGCGTGTCCTGCTGCTGGACCGGGTGACGGATCCGCATAACGTCGGCGCCATCCTGCGCTCGGCCGAGGTGCTGGGCGCCAGTGCGGTGATCGGCACCCGCCACCATTCGGCACCGGAAACCGGCGCGCTGGCCAAGACCGCCAGCGGCGCGCTGGAACGCCAGCCCTATCTGCGGATGCGCAACCTGGCCGACACTATCGCCGAGCTGCAGAACATGGGTTTCATCGTGCTGGGTCTGGACGGCGAAGCGGAGGACACCATCGAGACCGCGCTGGACGGCAAAAAGCACCTGCCGGTGGCGCTGGTGCTGGGCGCCGAGGGGCCGGGGCTGCGTCAAAAAACCAAAGAAACCGTCGACGGGCTGGTCAAAATTGACGCTGCGGGCGGTTTTGGTTCGCTCAATGTCTCCAATGCGGCGGCTATCGCGCTTTATGCCTCTACCGCCCGGTAGGGCTGCGGCACCGGCCGTCACGGGCTGATCACATCTGCGTATGCTGTCTTTGCAAGGGCAGTGCGGTGCGGCAGAGTCGGAAGTCTGTTGCAAGAATTGAATGGGGTGCAATGTGGCCTTGCGTCTGGTCCTGATGGCTGTTGCGGTGATCTTTCTGTCCCTGCCGGGCGCGGCGCGGGCGGATGCATCTGTGTTCTCCGCGCGTGCAGGGGTCGCCATCGGAGGTTATGACGCCGTCGCGTTTTTCGAACATGGCGCGGCCGAACCCGGACGGCGCGGCCATGCGGTGATGTGGAAAGGCGTTGTCTGGCGGTTCGCCTCGGCCCGCAATCAGGCGCAGTTCGAGGCCAACCCGCGGGCCTATGCGCCGGCCTTTGGCGGCTACTGCGCCTATGCGATGTCGCAGGGACGGCTTCATGATGGAAACCCGCAGATTTGGGCCATCGTTGATGGTGAACTGTTTCTTCTGAACAACCGCAATGTCCACCATCTGTGGCAGGCGGACACCGTGCAGTTGATTGCGGATGGCCGCGCGCATTGGCCAGCGGTATTGAGGAAATAGCCTGTCACCTCACGATTGCGAGAGGTCCTCTTTTATTTTCCAGACTGTGGCCCATATTCAATAGAGACTGCGGAGTGGAACCACCGCAGATCTTTTTCACTGTCCCTCGTTCCATACCTAGCGCCCGGTTCGTCCGGGCGCTTTTTTGTTTGCGGGCAGTGAATCCGGCTTTGCGGCGGCGGGCGCCGCAGCTAGGGTGCGCGGCATGACAGAATACAGTGATAAGCATCTGCAAGCGGTCCTGCAGCGGGCCAAGACGGTGGCGGTTGTCGGCGTGTCGATGAATCCGGTGCGCCCCAGCTATTACGTGGCGCGCTATCTGGGCCTCAAAGGCTACCGGGTGATTCCGGTGAACCCCGGCCATGCAGGCAAGATGCTGTTTGGCGAAACCGTGCGGGCCAGTCTTTCTGATATCGACGCGCCGGTGGATATGGTCGACATCTTCCGCCGCTCCGAGGCGGTGCCGCCGATTGTGGACGAGGCGCTGGAGATGTTCCCTGACCTGCAGACCATTTGGATGCAGATTGGAGTGGAACATGCCGAAGCCGCCGCAAAGGCCGAAGCACGTGGTGTCACGGTGATCCAGAACCGCTGTCCCAAGATCGAATACCAGCGCCTGTTCGGAGAGTTGCGGTTCGGCGGTTTCGCCACCGGAATCATATCCTCGAAGCTTTGAGGGGCGCGGGGCGGAGGTGCTCCCGCCCGTTCCGGCCGTCCTTTGGACGGCCTCCACGGTTGGGCGTAGCGCCGCTGCGCGGCGCAAGAAGAAAGTGCTGAGAAGCCCTTAAGGTGCAGGTGTGCCCTTCCGGGCCTTTCTGATTGTACTTTTCTTTCGCGCGTCAAGGGCAAGCCGCGCTGCCGCGCGGAGGCTGCGCCTCCCTTGACCCGCCTCCAAAAGGGGCCGTCCGAGTCCGGGATCAACCCTTGGGGCGGCTGGCCTTCTCGGTGATACCGCTCAGGCCCTGGCGTTCCGCCAGCACCTGCAGCACATCGTCCAGCGCCACGTCACGGGCGGCCAGCATCACCAGGAAATGATAGAGCACATCGGCGCCTTCCGAGGCGAGCTTGCCGCTGTCGCCCTTCACCGCTTCGATGATGGCCTCAATGGCTTCCTCGCCAAATTTCTCGGCGCATTTCTCCGGACCTTTGGCGAGCAGCCTGGCGGTCCAGCTGGCCTCCGGATCTGAGCCTTTGCGGGACAGGATGGTGGTTTCGAGATCGTGCAGCAGGCTCATCACATGCCCCCTCAGTTGACCCGCATCGGGATGCCGGCGGCAGCCATGTGGTTCTTGGCTTCCTGGATGGTGTATTCCCCGAAATGGAAGATCGACGCCGCCAGCACCGCGCTTGCGCCGCCTTTGGTCACGCCCTCCACCAGGTGATCCAGGTTGCCGACGCCGCCCGAGGCAATCACCGGCACGTCGACCGCGTCCGAAATCGCCCGTGTCAGCGGCAGGTTGAAGCCCGCCTTGGTGCCGTCCCGGTCCATCGAAGTCAGCAGGATTTCACCCGCGCCCTTGGCCACCACGGTGCGGGCGAATTCCACCGCATCGATGCCGGTGGGCTTGCGGCCGCCGTGGGTGAAAATCTCCCAGCGGCCCGGTTCCACCGTCTTGGCGTCGATGGCGCAGACGATGCACTGGCTGCCGAACTGATCCGCGGCCTCGGCAATCACATCCGGGTTGGCCACGGCGGCGGAGTTGAACGAGACCTTGTCGGCCCCCGCCAGCAGCAGCGCGCGCACATCATCTTTGGTCCGTACCCCGCCGCCCACGGTCAGCGGCACAAAGCACTGCTCGGCGGTGCGGCGCACTACGTCGAACATGGTGCCGCGATTTTCATGGGTCGCGTGAATATCAAGAAAGCAAATCTCATCCGCGCCGGCCGCATCATAGGCCTTGGCCGATTCCACCGGGTCGCCCGCATCGCGCAGGCCGACAAAGTTGACACCCTTGACCACTCGCCCGTCGGCCACGTCGAGACAGGGGATGATACGGGTCTTCAGCATGGATCGGGCCTTTCAAGCTGCTTGGCGCCGTGGGTACGCAATGACCGGTGAAAGCGCAACAGATATGGCTGCCCGTGCGCGTTTTGGTCCGGGCGGGCTGCTGTGGTATTCTGCCGCGCAGAGCGTCCGGAGGGCAGCAAGGTCCTGCCCATGCCGGAAACGTGAATTGCCAGCCGGGGCTTGTTGCCTTGTTTTCATCCCATCACCGCACATTTTCGGAGCAGCTGTTATGACAAAACCCCTTATTCTTGCCGGAGCCATCGCCCTCATGTCCGCATTGCCCGCCGCCGCTGAACTGATCAAAGTGCCCAGCCAGAAACCTGTAGCCGAAACCATGGATGCGTTGCAGGCCGCCGTTGAAGGCGCCGGCGCAACCGTCTTTGTCCGCGTTGACCATGCTGCGGGCGCGCAGAAGGCAGAGCTGGAACTGGCCGGCTCGCAGCTTTTGATCTTCGGCAATCCCAAGCTCGGCACCCCGGCGATGCAGGCCGACATGCGTGCAGGCCTCTATTTGCCGCTTAAGGTGCTGGCCTATGAGGACGCAGAGGGGCAGGTCTGGTTGACCTATGAGGACCCTGCAGAGATGCTCTCTCCCCTCGACATCCCTAAGGACGCGGGTTTCATCGCCAAGATGCAGGGCGCACTGGGCAAGCTGACGGCCGCCGCTGCACAGTAAGCCGCGGGAGCTGTTGCCGGCCTTCCCGTGCCTTAGCGGCGCGGGCGGGAGCGGCGGCGGTCAATCGCCACCGCAATCGCCCATAAAAACCCGCCCCCAAGGGAGACGGGGCCAAAGATCAGCGGCCCCCAGGCGGCAAAGACACCCATGGTATAGGCGGTCTCCGCCAGATCGCGGCCCAGCACCACACATGGATTGGCAAAGCCCTCGTGGATTTCACAGCCAAAGCCGAACCCCAGCAGCATCACAAAGGCAATGCACAGCAGCCACAAAACGATGGGTGCCAGGGCCAGAATGGCAAAGATGCGGCGGATCAGGCGCATATAGCCTCCCGGTTCCGTTGACGCGTCAGGCCTTCAGAACCGCCAGCGCCTCTTTCAGATCTATCGCCCCATCATACAGCGCCCGGCCCGAAATGGCACCGTTCAGCGGTGCGCCGCAGGATTTCAGCGCGCGCAAATCTTCCAGCGACGACACGCCGCCGGAGGCAATCACCGGAATGCTGACCGCATTGGCCAGATCGGCGGTGGCCTCGACATTCGGGCCTTTCATGGCGCCGTCGCGCAGGATGTCGGTATAGATGATCGCGGCCACGCCGGCGTCCTCAAAAGATTTGGCCAAATCTGTGACCATCACGTCGGTCTCCTCAGCCCAGCCCTTGGTCGCCACCTTGCCGTTGCGGGCGTCAATGCCCACCGCGATCTTGCCAGGGAATTCGCGTGCCGCTTCGCGCACCAGATCCGGGTTCTCGACCGCGACGGTGCCCAGGATCACCCGCGCCAGGCCTTTGCCGATCCAGCGCTCGATGGTGGCCATGTCGCGGATGCCGCCGCCCAGCTGCGCGGGCACTTTGGTCTGCTTCAGGATCTCCTCCACCGGCGCGGCATTCACCGGCTCACCGGCAAAGGCGCCGTTGAGGTCGACCAGATGCAGCCATTCGCAGCCCGCCGCGACAAACTCCAGCGCCTGGGCGGCGGGGTTGTCGTTGAACACGGTGGTTTTGTCCATCTCGCCATGCAGAAGGCGCACGGCCTGGCCGTCTTTGAGGTCAATCGCGGGGTAGAGGATCATCCGGGCGGTCCTTCGTGAAATCAAGCTGGCGGTGTTTTGCACAAGCCCGGCCTGAATTGCAACGCGACCCGAAGTCAACCTTGCCACAAGCGCCGGATCAGGGACAGGCTGCCTGAAAAACAGGGAGGAAATGGAATGAAACATCTACTGGCAGGTATGGCTGTGGCCCTTGGGCTGTCTGGCGCCGCAGCAGCGGATCCGGTTCTGGGCGTCTGGAAAACGCAGCCCGATGACGGCTCTTATGCCCACATCCAGATGGCGAAATGCGGCGCTGCGGTCTGCGGCAAGATCGCCCGCACCTTCAATAGCGAGGGTGAATACAAGTCCCCCAACATCGGCAAAACGCTGGTGATCGACATGGTGCCGAACGGCGACGGCTCTTACGAGGGCAAGGTCTGGAGACCGTCCAACGATAAAGTCTACATCGGCAAGATGGACATGGCCGGAAACAGCCTTGCCCTGCGCGGTTGTGTGGCGGGCGGGCTGATCTGCTCAAAGCAGACCTGGACGCGGATCAAGTAAATCCCTGAGGGGGGGCTTCTACAGCAATCCCAGCTGCACCGGGATCGGCGCATAACCGCGCTTCATCTGCCGGTCCCGGAAGCGTTCGAAAATCGCCAACGCCTCACCTTGGGCGGCAAAATACGTCCGCTTCTGCACTCCGCCCGGAGCATTCAGCGGCCCCGATACGCGTTCAACACACCAGTCGCCGAACAGGGTCGGCGTCAGGCTCAGCTGGCAATAGCGGTGCTTGCCTTCACTATGGTCGTATTTCTCGAAGCGGATGTGCAATGGGGGACCTGGGGCGCGTAAAAAGGTCCGCCCCGTATGCATCGAAGCGGACCTCTTGTCCATTACCGGACACAGCCGATTTTAAGGGCTGGCGTCGAAGCTACACATCACCGGTGTATTCGCCGCGCGCCGGGTAGTTGTTGGGGATCGCAAAATCCAGCGCCGCCACCAGTTCCGCGAAATGCGGCCGCACAAACGGCATGGTCTGCACCGCGCCGTAATACAGCGTCTGCTCCGGCGTCACCATGAACAGGCCGGGCTCGGAAAACAGCGCCGGCTCCTCAATCCCGATCGAGGTCTTGCCGCGCGAGGTCGAGATATAGAGGCCCCAGTCCTTGGCCACAGAGAGCGGCAGGTCATAGCCAAATCGCAGGTCCTTGGCTTCGATCTTGTCGGCCATCGCGCGGGTGCGCTCCTGGCCGTCCGAGCTGATGGCGATGCAATCAACACCGCGCTCGGCAAAGGCCGCGGCCTTCTTCTCGAACTCCTTCAGATAAGTGGCGCAGATCGGGCAATGCAGGCCGCGGTAGAAACAGATCACAGTGCCGCGCTCAGCAGTTTCCGCGGACAGGTCGAACGGACCGTGGTCCAGCGTCGGCAGGGTCAGATTCGGGGTCTTCTGGCGGGGAATCAGCATGGGGATGCTCCTTATAAGCCGTCGTGTGAGTGGTGGTTGATCCACTGTATCGCGCAGTTTACGGTTTCATAAATCCGAAAAACATGACGGGAACCTCGAAATCATGGACCGCCTCACGACTTTGATGGACCGCTTTCAGCTCGCCGTGCAGGCCGCCGGGCCTGGAGAGGCCAATCTGATTGCACTGGCAGATGCGGCGGGGCAGCCGGTGCGGATCCTCTATCGCACCAAGGGCGCGCTGGCGGATCCGGCCCCCGGCACGGTCATGTGGGCCGCACGGGTGGAATGGTCGGGCAACAGCAACCCGTTCCTGGCGGCCCTGCCGCCGGTTGTGGACTACGGCATCGGCAGCAATGCCGAGGCGCAGGGGCTGGTTCGCTTGATGCGGGACGAGGCCGAGGGGCAGCATTGCGGCGCGCAGTCTGTGATCAACCGGCTGGGGGAGGTGCTGATGGTGCGCCTGCTGCGCAATCAGATCCAGAAAGGCGCCACTGAACCCGGGCTGCTGGCCGGCCTGGCCGACCCGCGCCTCAGCCGGGCCATTGTGGCAATGCATGACCATCCCGGCAGGCTTTGGACCAATGCAGATCTGGCGCAGGAAGCCGGGCTGTCGCTGTCGCGCTTTTCTGAACTTTTTGCATCGGAGGTCGGGGAAACCCCAATAGGGTATTTGCGCCGCTGGCGCCTGATCCTCGCGCATCAGGATCTTGCCCGCGGCGACAGGGTTGAGGCGGTGGCGCGCCGCTATGCCTATGGTTCGCCCGAAGGATTCACTCGCGCCTTCCGCAAGGTCTATGGTGTTGCGCCGGTTTCGTTGCGTCGTGCGGCTTAGGATGCTCGCTGTCTAGGAAAGTGGTTTCAGGCTGGCAGTGCGGCGTTAATGAGTATTTATAAAAAGGTGAAAGAACAGGCGGCGCATTTCATCTTTTCTCAAATACTCCCTTTCCCCTGCCCGGCAGGCGGCTTTGCCGCCGAGAGGGGAGGCAACGGCGCTTCAGCGCCGTTCCTTTATGGTTTCCAGGTCAGGAAATTCCCGATCATCCGCAGGCCTGTGGCCTGGCTTTTCTCAGGGTGAAATTGCATGCCCAGCATTGTGTCCCGCCCAACCACCGCGGTCACGTCGCCGGCATAATCCACATGTGCCAGCCGTTCTGCCGGGGTGGAAACACGGAAATGGTAGGAGTGCACGAAATACACGTGATCGCCGGAAGCAATACCGTCAAACACCGGGTGCGCTGTCTCGATCACCAGATCGTTCCAGCCCATGTGCGGCACCTTCAGTGTCTTGTCAGAGGGTTCAATCTTCACCACATCGCCGCCGACCCAGCCAAGGCCCGGCGTTTCCTGGTATTCATGCCCGGTGGTGGCCATCAACTGCATGCCGACGCAGATGCCCAGGAACGGGCGGCCCTTCTGCTCCACCGCCTCGACCATGGCATCATAGATGCCCTTGTGGCCGCGCAGCTCTGCCGCGCAGGCCGGAAAGGCGCCGTCGCCAGGCAGCACCAGCCGGTCGGCCCGCGCCACAACGTCCGCATCAGAGGTCACCACAACCTCGCCCGCATCCATCTCCCGCGCCATGCGCTGGAAGGCCTTCTCGGCGGAGTGCAGGTTGCCGGACTCGTAATCGATAATCGCGGTCAGCATTTACAGCGCACCCTTGGTCGACGGAATCGCATCCGCCTTGCGCGGGTCGGTTTCCACCGCTAGCCGCAGTGCGCGGGCCACGGCTTTGAACGCCGCCTCGGCAATGTGGTGGCTGTTGACCCCGTGCAGCTGGTCGATGTGCAGGGTGATGCCGCCATGGGTGCTGAGCGCTTGGAAAAATTCGCGCACCAGCTCGGTGTCAAACGCGCCGATCTTCTGGGTCGGAATTTCCACGTTCCAGATCAGGAAGGGGCGCGCCGACAGGTCCAGCGCGCAGCGCACCTGTGCGTCATCCATCGGCAGGTGGCATTCGCCATACCGCCGGATGCCCTTCTTGTCCCCCAGTGCCTGCACCAGCGCCTGACCCAACGCAATGCCGGTGTCCTCCACCGTGTGGTGGTCGTCGATGTGATAATCGCCCTTGGCGCGGATGGTCATGTCGATCAGCGAATGGCGCGCCAGCTGGTCCAGCATGTGATCGAAAAAGCCAACCCCGGTCTGGTTGTCGTAAACCCCGGTGCCGTCGAGGTTGATCTCAACGGAAATATCGGTTTCCGCGGTCTTGCGGGTCACTTTGGCGGTACGCATTTGCGGGCTGTCCTTCGTCAAGCTGCACGGGCGCTTATAGGGCGGTCAGGGGGCATGGCTCAAGTGCGGCATTGTGCAATGGGGGCAATCTGTTGCCGCAATCCCGGCCCCATCCCGGTCTCTTGCGCCCGGATGCGGCGCATGCGAGCTTGGGCGCAAATTCCTGATCAGCCATGAGGGTCACCCATGTCCACCTGCGTCTTTGTCCAGATCCGCTGCAAACCCGGCACCACCTACAAAGTGGCCGAGGAGATTGCGCTGCGCGAAATCCACTCCGAATTGTACTCCACCAGCGGCAATTTCGACCTGCTGATGAAGCTCTACATCCCGACGGGCGAGGATGTGGGCAAATACATCAACGATCAGCTGTTGCAGATCGACGGCATCGAACGCTCGCTGACAACGATGACCTACAAGGTGTTCTGAAACAGAAAACGCCCCGCAAGCCGGGGCGTTTTTTGATTGGCTCAGGCGGCGATCAGCCCTTTGTCCTTGAGCTGTTCATAGGCCGTGTCGATGGCGGTCTTCATTCGGGCCAGCATGTCATCGACCTCATCCTTGGTGATGATGATCGGCGGGCACAGCGCCACCGCATTGCCGGCCACCGCCCGCAAGATCAGCCCGTTTTCCTCGCAGGCCTTCTGCGCCTCAGCCCCTGCTGCACCTTTGTCAAAGCTCGCACCAGTGGTCTTGTTCGACACCAGCTCCAGCGCCGCGATCAGCCCTTTGCCGCGCACCTCGCCCACCAGCGGATGATCGGTGAAGATCCCGCGCAGCTGCGCTTGCATATAGGCACCCACGTCGGCGGCATGTTCAAACAGGTTGTCGCGCTCGTAAATCTCCAGCGTTTTCAGCGCCGCCGCACAGGCCGCCGGGTGGCCGGAATAGGTATAACCGTGGCCAAAGACGCCAACCTCGTTGGTCTGATCGATCATCGCCTTGTACATCCAGCCCGGAATGACCGAGGCCGAGATCGGGAAATAGGCCGAGCTCAGCTGTTTGGCGAAGGTCATCAGGTCCGGCTTGATGCCCATGGTAGTGCAGCCAAAGTCTGCGCCGGTGCGCCCGAAGCCGCAGATTACCTCATCCGCCCAGACCAGGATGCCGTGTTTGCGCAACAGCGCCTGCAGCTTCTCGTAGTATCCTTCCGGCGGCACGATCACGCCTGAGGCGCCGGTGATCGGCTCGACAATCATCGCGGCGATGGTGTCGGGGCCTTCTGCCAGGATCTGCTGTTCCAGATTGCCGATGATCCGGTCAACGAACTGCTCTTCGGTCTCGTTGCCCTGGCGCCCGGTGTAATAATGCGGCGAATCCGAGCGCAGGATCGACAGCGCCTCCAGCGGCGCGTCGAAATGCGCGAGGTTGGCGGGCAGGGAGGTCAGCGACCCCGCTGCCACCGTCACCCCGTGATAGCCGCGCTCGCGGGTGATGATCTTGCGCTTCTCCGGTTTGCCGATGGCGTTGAAGTAATACCGCAGCATTTTCACGTGGGTGTCATTGGCATCCGAGCCGGAGTTGCCAAAGAAGATATAGGCATCCTCCACCGGGACCATTGCCTTCAGCTTTTCGGCCAGTTCCATAATCGGCGCGTGGGTCTTGCCGCCAAAGGTGTGCGAGAACGGCAGCTTGTGCAGCTGATCGGTGATCGCATCCATCACTTCGGTGTTGCTGTAGCCCAGCGAGGTGCACCACAGTCCCGCCAGCCCTTCGATGTATTTATTGCCGTCCGTGTCATAGACATAGATGCCGTCGCCACGGTCCAGGCACAGCTGCTCGGTCGCGGTGAAATTGGTGGTGGGATAGATGACAGGGGCCATGGCCAAACTCCTTGCGCGAAACACCCATGAACGTCCCATGGGGCCTATTGCCGATAGAATTGGCGCGTTTCACGAGTCGCGTCAAAGGAATTTGATCAAATTAAAGCCGCAAACGGCAGAAAAGCAAAAGACCGCCCCGCAGGGCGGCCTTTTCGGCTTTCGAATGGAGCGGGCGAGGCGATTCGAACGCCCGACCCTAACCTTGGCAAGGTTATGCTCTACCCCTGAGCTACGCCCGCGCTGCCATTCGGTGAAGCGGTATTTAGGGTTTTCCGAATTGACCCGCAAGAGGAAAATGACCGGGGAGGGAAGAAAGTGCGCCGCATTCGGTTGGGTCAGAAACGCGAAAATCCGCCCCGAGGGACGGTTTTTTCGGCTTTCGAATGGAGCGGGCGAGGCGATTCGAACGCCCGACCCTAACCTTGGCAAGGTTATGCTCTACCCCTGAGCTACGCCCGCGCTGCCATTCGGTGAGGCGGTGTTTAGGGCGTTCCCAATCGGGCTGCAAGAGGAAATTTTGAAAACCGCGCAAGTATCTGTGGATAAGCGTTATTTTTCATTCTCCAGAAATTTCCTGAGGCGGATTTGCAAGGCGTCCTGATCTTTTGTTTCACATTCCCAGATGGTCAGTACCTGCCAGCCCGCAGCCTGCAGGGCGGCCAGTTGCTCGGCGTCGCGCTGCTTGTTGCGCAGCAATTTAGGTTCCCAGTAATCCCGGCGGGAGGCGGGAATGCGCCCGTCGCGGCACTCATGCAGATGCCAGAAGCAGCCATGCACAAAGATCACTTTGCGGCGCGGCCCGAACACCAGATCGGGTTTGCCCGGCAGATCCTTGCGGTGCAACCGGTAGCGAAAGCCCAGCCCATGCACCAAGCGGCGCACCAGCATTTCCGGTTTGGTGTGTTTGGCGCGGATCTTTGCCATATTGGCGCTGCGCCGTTCCGGTGTCAGTGTGTCGGCCATTCCACGTGATGCCTGGATTGCTCCACCATGCGGGCATGGTAGCGGCTTTCAATCCGGCAGGAAAGAAAAGCACTGGCCGGGCAGGGCGGCAGCTCCAGCGCCTTGATCAGCTGGGCGTCCTTCTGGCCTTCCAGCAGCACGATCCGTTCGCGCGCCAGAATATCCCTGGTACCATGGCCGCCATCGGCGCGGATGCGGCGCATGAAGTCCTTCTGCTGCGCCACCGCCTCCACCACGTCGCGGGGGATGGGACGGCGCTGGATCAGCCGGAACAACTGCGCCATCCGTTCATTGCCGGTTGCGCCAGCAAAGATTTGCTCAACCGCGGTCTCATCCGCCGTGCGCCAGAAATTTGCGGGGTAGGGCTGGTCCTTCAGCAGCCACAGGATATGGCGGAACCCCTTAGCCGAGATGCTGCGCTTGGCATCCTTGTTCTGGCCCGCGGTCAGGTATTCAGGCCGGGCAATGATCAGCCCCAGATAGCAGCGCGCCTGCACCTCATCCGCCGCAACCAGCAGGCAAGCGCAGTCAATCGCCTCGGTCGGGATCATCCAGTTGCTGCCCATGGTGTGTTTGATATCCACATCCCGGCCCAGGATCTCGGTATCCAGCCGCCCCTTGCGCAGGCGCAGCAGCGCCCGCAACTCAATCTCAACCCGGGTGCCGATATAGGTCTTTTCGGTCTTTTCCAGCTCCTCATAGGCACGCCGCCCGGTCTTGGGTGTCATGATCACATCATCGATGCACTGGCGCAGCATCTGGGGCACATCGTGCTCCAGCGCCAACGCGCCGCCCGCACGGGTGGTGATTTCCTCCGCCAATTCGGAAAGGATTCCGAAATCGGAATGGCCGGGCAGGACAAGACTGTCAGGGAGCTTCTGTTTCAAATGCAAATCTCCCGCCCGGCGGCAGGCCGGGCAGTGCTGCTGCTACGCCCGCACGGCATGCAGCTTCGGCTTGGCAATCGCCGCCCTCAGCTCCCGCGCCACGGCTTCGGCCACTGGCGGCGGAAAGGCATTGCCGACCTGACGGTAGGCATTGGTCTTGGCGCCGGTGAAATGCCACGCGTCCGGGAAGCCCTGAATGCGCGCCACCATCCGCACCGTGAGGCGCGGCATGTCGTTGTGGAACGGATCCGGCGCCTCATAGGCGATGGTGCGCCCCTCAACCCCCAAGGCAGCCCAAGCGCGCCGCGCGCGTGTCGGACCCAGATCCGGCCCGCCGTGTTTCTTGGAGCCGCCGACAATGGTGGGCGCAATCTCATCCGCTTTGGCGGCCCAATCCTCCGCGCCGCGCCAGCCGCGTTCCTTCATCAGGTCGATGAGGGTGGCACCCACGGTCGGCGGGTTGTGCGGCAGCGGCTCGGGCCAGTTGAATTGGCCTGCGAATTCGCGGCGCAGGGCGACAATCGCCACCCGCGGACGCAACTGCGGTACGCCATAATCCGACGCATTCAGCAGCCGCCAGTCGGTCACATACCCCAGCTTCGACAGCTGTTTCTTCAGCTTTTCGCGGTAGTCATGAAACACCGCATCCAGAAAGCCGCGTACATTCTCGATCATCACGGCCTTGGGCCGGGTCGAGTCGACGATTTCGATCGCGTCGTCGAACAGGTTGCGTTCGTCCTTTTCACCCAGCTGCTTGCCAGCGACGGAAAACGGCGGGCAGGGCAAACCGCCCGCCAACAGGTCGATACCTTTGTAATCGCCCGCCACGTCCTTGAACTTGCGCACGTCTTCTTCCAGCACATTCCAGGCGGGGCGGTTGTGGCGCAGGGTGGCGCAGCAATGCTTGTCGATCTCAACCAGCGCCGTGTGATCAAAGCCCGCCGCCTCCAGCCCCAAGGCCTGGCCGCCCGCGCCTGCGCATAGTTCTACCGATGTCAGCATTCTGCCTGCCCGTGTGTTCGTGTTCTTGATCTGTTCCTATGCGCAAAGGTGATTCCGCACAAGGATTTCTGCTTGGGGGAAGGTACGCGCAAATCACCAAAAGCGAAAGGCCGCCCCGAAGGACGGCCTGTTCGGTTCCCGATGGAGCGGGCGAGGCGATTCGAACGCCCGACCCTAACCTTGGCAAGGTTATGCTCTACCCCTGAGCTACGCCCGCGCTGCCATCCGGTGAGCGGTGAAATAGGGCGTCGCCGTACGCGCTGCAAGAGGAAAATCGGCGGCAGAAGAAAAAATCTGCGCCCGCCGCGACGGAAGGGGCAGGGGCGTGCGTTTCACCATCAAACAAGCGGATTTTCGAAGGGAGATTCAGGCCATGCTTAGGAAAGATTATCTGCGGATCGGCAGCTTGAGCGCAGCAATTGCCCTGGGAGTTGTTCTGCAGGGGGCGCAGCATTCCGGAGCGCCTGAGACGGAAGGCTGGGCCGGTCAGATCGAAGAGATCAAGCCGGTGCCGGTTGACACTGTGACGCTGCCGCAATCCGCAGAATATAGCACCTGACCTTGAGGTGTGGCGTTTTCCGGGCCGGAATTCTTGCAGAACTCCGGTTCCGCCAACCACTGAAAGACACTGAAAAGGGCGCCCCGCCGGCTGGCGGGGCGCCCTTCCTGAACTTGACGGGACCTGTGGCTTACTCCAGCTCGATCAAAAGGTCCTTGGCATCGATCTGGGTGCCGGCCTGGACGTGAACGGCCTTGACCACCGCGTCGCGCTCGGCGTGGATGCCGGTCTCCATCTTCATCGCCTCGATGGTCAGCAGCATGTCGCCCTCGTGGACCTGCTGGCCCGGCTGCACCGCAACGCTTGCCACCACACCCGGCATCGGCGCGCCGACGTGGTTTGCATTGCCCGCTTCCGCTTTGGCGCGCTGTTCGGTCGAGGCCTTGACCAGACGGTTCGGCACCCGGATCACCCGCGGCTGGCCGTTCAGTTCAAAGAAGACCTTCACTTCGCCCTTCACGTCGGTCTCAGAGATCGCCTGCAGGCGGATCTCCAGGGTTTTGCCCGGATCGATCTCGGCAGTGATCTCCTCGCCCGGCTCCATGCCGTAAAAGAAGGTGCGGGTCGGCAGGCTGCGCACCGGGCCGTATTGGCGGTGGCGGCCCATGTAATCCAGGAACACCTTGGGGTACATCAGGTAACCGTTCAGATCCTCGTCATCGACCTTGAAGCCTTCCAGCTCTTTGCTGAGTTCGGCGCGGACCGCTTCCAGATCGACCGGCTCAAGATGTGCGCCGGGGCGTTCGACATTCGGCGCTTCGCCTTTCAGCACCTTGGACACGATGCCTTCGGGGAAGCCGCCCGGAGGCTGGCCCAGATTGCCGCGCATCATGTCGACCACCGAGTCGGGGAAGGCCACGTCTGTTTCCGGGTTCTCGACCTCGTCGCGGGTCAGGCCCTGGCTCACCATCATCAGCGCCATGTCGCCAACCACCTTGGACGACGGCGTCACCTTGACGATATCGCCGAACATCTGGTTCACGTCGGCATAGGTCTGCGCCACATCCGACCACTTCTCTTCGAGGCCCAGCGAGCGCGCCTGCGCCTTCAGGTTGGTGAACTGGCCGCCCGGCATCTCATGCAGGTAAACCTCCGAGGCCGGCGCGGCGAGGCCCGATTCAAAGGCCGCGTACTGTGCCCGCACCTGCTCCCAATAGCCCGAGATTTCGCGGATCTTGGCGATATCCAGCCCGGTGTCGCGGTCGGTGTTGCGCAGGCCTTCGACGATCGAACCCAGGCAGGGCTGCGAGGTGCCGCCACTGAACGCATCCATCGCCGCGTCCACCGCGTCCACGCCGGCATCCGCTGCCGCCAGAATGGTGGCGCCGGCAATCCCGGATGTGTCATGGGTGTGGAAGTGGACCGGCAGGCCGACCTCTTCCTTCAGCGCCTTGACCAACTGGCGGGCGGCGGCGGGTTTCAGCAGGCCCGCCATGTCCTTCAGGCCCAGAACATGGGCGCCTGCGGCCTCCAGTTCCTTGGCCATGCCGACATAATACTTCAGGTCGTATTTGGCCCGGTTCGGGTCCAGAATGTCGCCGGTATAGCAGATGGTGCCTTCGCAGACCTTGCCGCTTTCCACCACCGCATCCATGGCGACGCGCATGTTCTCGACCCAGTTCAAGCTATCAAAGACGCGGAATACGTCGACACCGGTCTCCGCCGCCTGGCGCACAAATTCCTGCACCACATTGTCCGGATAGTTGGTGTAGCCGACGCCGTTGGAGGCGCGCAGCAGCATCTGGGTCATCACGTTCGGCATCCGCTCGCGCAGGTCGCGCAGGCGCTGCCAGGGGCATTCCTGCAGGAACCGGTAGGCCACATCAAACGTCGCACCGCCCCAGCATTCGACCGAGAACAGCTGGCTGAGGTTCTGCGCATAGGCCGGCGCCACCTTGATCATATCGATCGAGCGCATCCGGGTTGCCAGCAGCGACTGATGCCCGTCCCGCATGGTGGTGTCGGTCAGCAACAGCTGGCGCTGTGCCTTCATCCAGTCGGCAACGGCCTGGGCGCCCTTCTGCTCCAGCAGGTTGCGGGTGCCATAGGGCTGGTTGCCCGGCTCCGCATGCGGCGCGCGCGGCTCTTTCAGGTCGGCGGCGGGCGCCGCGCGGCCTTCGGTCTCGGGATGGCCGTTCACCGAGATGTCGGCAATATACGTCAGCACCTTGGTGCCGCGGTCGCGGCGGCGCTTAAACTGGAACAGGTCCGGCGTTTCATCGATGAATTTGGTGGTGTATTCATTCGACAGGAAGGTCGGGTGCTTCAGCAGGTTTTCAACAAATGCGATGTTGGTGGACACACCGCGCACCCGGAATTCGCGCAGCGCGCGGTCCATGCGGGCGATCGCCTTTTCCGGGGTCTGCGCCGAGGCGGTGACCTTGGTCAAGAGCGAGTCATAGTAGCGGGTGATCACTCCGCCTGCATATGCGGTGCCGCCGTCCAGACGGATGCCCATGCCGGTCGCGGACCGGTAGGCGGTGATGCGGCCATAGTCCGGGATGAAGTTGTTCAGCGGGTCTTCGGTGGTCACCCGGGTCTGCAGCGCGTGGCCGTTGAGGCGGATATCATCCTGCGACGCCTTGCCGGTGGCTTCGACCAGGGTCTTGCCTTCGGCGATCAGGATCTGCGCTTGCACGATGTCGATGCCGGTGACTTCTTCGGTGACGGTGTGTTCCACCTGCACCCGCGGGTTCACCTCGATGAAGTAGAATTTGCCGTCGTTCATATCCATCAGGAATTCGACGGTGCCGGCGCATTCATAGTTTACATGCTGGCAGATCTTGCGGCCCAGATCGCAGATCTCGGCGCGCTGTTCGTCGGACAGATACGGGGCAGGGGCGCGCTCGACCACTTTCTGGTTGCGGCGCTGAACCGAGCAGTCGCGTTCGAACAGGTGATAGATCTCACCGTGTTTGTCGCCCAGGATCTGCACCTCGACGTGACGGGCGCGGGTGATCATCTTTTCCAGATAACCCTCGCCGTTGCCAAAGGCGGCTTCCGCTTCGCGGCGGCCTTCCAGGACTTTCTCTTCCAGCTCCGCTTCGCCCAGGATCGGGCGCATGCCGCGGCCGCCGCCGCCCCAGGAGGCCTTCAGCATCAACGGATAGCCGACCTCAGCCGCTTCCTTGCGGATCGCGTCCATGTCGTCGCCCAGCACTTCGGTGGCCGGGATGACCGGCACACCGGCCTCAATCGCGACCCGGCGGGCGCTGGCCTTGTCACCCAGCGCGCGCATGGTTTCGGCCTTGGGGCCGATGAAGGTGATGCCGTTGCGGGCACAGGCATCGACGAAATCCGGGTTTTCCGACAGCAGGCCGTACCCGGGGTGGATCGCATCGGCGCCGCATTCCTTGGCAACGCGGATGATCTCGTCGATCGAAAGGTAAGCCGCAACCGGCCCCATCCCTTCGCCGATCCGGTAGGCTTCGTCCGCCTTGAACCGGTGCAGGCCGAGCTTGTCTTCCTCGGCATAGACAGCGACGGTGCGTTTGCCCATTTCGTTGGCGGCGCGCATCACCCGGATGGCGATCTCACCACGGTTGGCAATCAGGATCTTTTTGAAGTCGGTCATTTCACCCTCGGGGTCCGTGCAAGTTGGTGCAGTGTTAGGCGGATACTATCGAACCGCACAACAGTAGTTCTGGGTATTTCCGGCATGATTGCGCTCTCAAGCGGCCTGTTTTCTCTTTCGTCATCTGCTGTTTGCCCGCCGGCCGGTCCAATCGGGGACTTGGGGGCATGGCGCTAACAGGTGCAGATTCTGCCAGAATTCTGCACTTGCAGCATGATTTTGTAACTATTTTTCTGCAGCGCAGCGGGGAAATGATGCGACTGCTGCGTCATTTTGGCGCAATTCCCCGGATTTTACCCGAATTGCGCCAAAACGGCGTGCAATCAGTCCAGTTCACGCTGCTGCAGGTTGCGAGCCTCATCAAGGCCGGGCAGGCCAAGCTGGCTCATGTTGGCTTGCATGTCCTTGGCCAGCATATCGATCAGGTGGGCTGGGCCTGCAGGGCCAAGCGCGGCCAGCGCATAGTGGAAGGCGCGGCCCAGCATGACAAAATCCGCCCCCAGCGCCAGCGCCCGGAGAATGTCCAGCCCGCCTTCGATACCGCTGTCAAAGATCAGCGGGAGATCCACCGCGGCGCGGATTTCCGGCAGCAGGTCAATGGCCGCGGGGCAGCCGTCGAACTGGCGGCCGCCGTGGTTGGATATCCAGACCGCGTCGGCGCCGGCCTGCTGCAGCCGCACAGCATCTTCGGCGCGCAGCACCCCCTTAATGACAAAGGGTCCGTCCCAGTTGCGGCGCAGCCAATGCACATACTCCCAATCCGGCGAGGTGCGCAGCAAGTAGCCGATATGGGCCGTTGGCGGCAGGTTGGCCTGGGGCTCAGTGATATACTTGTCCAGCGTGCGCATCCGCGGCATGCCATGCCCTTTAATTTGCCGGCGCGCCATCCCCAGCGCCCAGGCCGGCCGCTGCGCAATCTGCGCCAGCAGCCGCGGGGTCAGCCGCGGCGGCTGGGTCAGGCCGGAGCGGGTCTGCCGTTCGCGGCGGGACGCCGCAGGCACATCCACCGTCAGCACCAAGGTCTTGAACCCGGCATCCCGCGCCCGCGCCAGCAGGTCGCTGCGGATGGTCTCGTCTTTGGGCGGGTAGAGCTGGAACCAGGCATCCCCGCCCAGATGCGGCGCCAGGTCCTCGGGCGATTGGCTGGCAACTGTTGAGAGGCAATAGGGAATGTCGGCCCTGGCGGCGCTGCGGGCCAGGATGCCCTCGGCATCCGGCCAGATCAGGCCGGACATGCCGACGGGCGCAATGCCAAAAGGCAGGGCAGGGCGGCGGCCAAGAAACGGCACGGCAAGGTCCGGGTCCATCGAGCCATGCAGCACAGACGGCAGGAAACCTACCCGGTCCAGGCCTGCCCGGTTCCGCGCCCGCGCGGCCTCGGAGCCGGTGCCGCTGTCCAGGTAGTCCCAGACAAACCGGGGCAGCCGCCGCTCGGCGCGGCGCTTCAGGTCTTCAAGGCCGGGGTATCGCTGATGCAAGTCCATGCGGGCATTGGTACGTTCCCCCGCGAATTCCGCAAGAAAAAGCGCCGCGGCCCGCCGGCGCCGCCGGGGCAGGCCCTATGCAGCTGCATCTTTGCCGTCGTCCCGCGCGCCGCCGGTATCAATCCGGGCAGACGGATTGCGCGGGGCAGGGGCCGCGCTCTCGGCAACGCAGACCTGGTTGCGGCCCTTCGCCTTGGCGTCATACAGGGCTTCGTCCGAAGCCCGCAGCAGATCCTGCGGCATGGTGCCATGGGCCGGGTAGTGCGCAACACCCAGCGAAATGGTGATCCGCGGCAGCGCCTTTTCGCCATAGCGCACAACAACGTCTTCCACCGCCTGCCGCACCAGTTCGGCCTTGGTCATCACATCTTCCTGGCTGGCGCCCGGCACGATCAGAGAGAATTCCTCGCCGCCGGGGCGGCAGGCCACCTCATCGCCGTCGCAGGCCTGCTCCAGCACCGACCCGACCGCGCGCAGCACCATGTCGCCGGCGTCATGGCCATGGTTGTCGTTGAACTTCTTGAAATGATCCACGTCGATCGACACGATGCTCAGCCGCTGGCCGCTGCTCTGGCTGGCATTGATGCTTTTACGCAAAGTCTCCGTCATATGGCGGCGGTTGAACAGCCCGGTGAGCGGATCGCGCACCGACTGGTCATGCAGCTGGTCGCGCATCCGCACATTGGCAATCGCCATCGAGATCTGCTCGGCGCACATCTGGGCCAGCTTCTTGCTGCTGATGAACTCCGGGCAGTCGTCCTTGATCGCCTGCAAATGCATCAGGCCGACGGTCTCGCCATGGGCCAGGATCGGAAAGCAGTAATAGCGCCTGCCGTCATGCGGCTCGGCGTGCTCGCAGACAAATTCAATCTCCGACGATCCGAAGTCATAGGTCCGGCCCCGGCGCAGGCCCCAGCATTCCTCCGGGTGGATGTGGTCCTTGTGGCTGCCGCCATTCCAGCTGGCGCAGCCGTCCAGCACATCGCGCGAGTTGGAATAGACATAGACGCTGCCCTCAGCCGTCGGCAGGATATGAGTCATGAAGCGGGCAACCATATCAAACAGCTCATCCAAAGAACGGCTGGACTGCAGCCATTCGTTCAACTCCCCCAGCAGCTGCACCTCGCGCGCCAGCCGCAGCTGCTCATCCAGAATGCCGCGCTCGGTTTCATTGCGCTGGCGCAGCTGATTCATGCTGAACCGGTTGGTTTTGAACACCACGTAAACCGCAATGGTCATCGCAATCAGTGCAATGGATGTCAGCACGATCAGGGACAGCTGGGCGCGGCGGATAAAGGTCTCCCGCAGCTCGGTGATGTCGGTGTAAAAGTCGATGGCGCCATCGAAATGGCCATTGTGGATCAGGGGCACATAGACCTGCGCAACTTCCCGCGTGATGCTGCTGTCATAGCCGTTGGACTGCAGCGGGAAGCCATCAACCTCAAACGCGGGCAGGGGCTCATGCATGTAATAGACTTCGCCGCGCGCCACTTGCGTGCTGAAAAAAGCGTTGGTCTCATACTCGCCGATTTCATCGCTGCGGGTGGACCAGAAGATCTCCCCTTCGCTGGTCAGCAGGCGGTAGCGGAAAACATCCGTTTCCTCCGGAAGCAGGGACAGCATGCGGGCATCGCTGGACTGGATGAGCCCGTCTTCAAAAGACTCCTCAACATTGGCCATGTGCAAAACGACCCTGCGCTGCCACAGCTCGGATTGCTTGCGCACATCATTCTCAAGCATCCGGTCCACGATCGGCGTCGGCACCGCAAACACGGCCCAGGCCGAAACAGCCGCCGCCGCCACCAGAACAAAGATCAGCGACATGCTGCGGATCTTCTCTGCAAGGCTGGATCTCAAATTAGTTGTCATGCTTATGTGCCTAAATAGTCGGAATATTCGCCGCAGAACGGCCCCGCGATTGTGGGCGGGATTGATTTCGGTACCGTTAATCAGCCGTAAGGGTTAAAGAATTTTTTGATTGGCGGGTGCCGATACCGGCCGCGAAAACAGGCTGGGAAGAACCCGGAATTCTCCTGGGAACAGACTGTGAACGTCCTCTTTCCGCCGGGGCTGAATCAGGCTAGGATCACCCTCATGAGCAGTTTTGATGAAATGGACGCCTTTGAGGGCGCATCATTGTCGGCCCGCGCCATGCAAGCGCGGCCGATGCCGTATCTGGACAGCCTTAACCCGGCCCAGCGGGAGGCGGTGGAATGCCTGGATGGCCCGGTGCTGATGCTGGCAGGGGCGGGCACCGGCAAGACCAAGGCGCTGACCACCCGGATTGTGCATCTCCTCAGCACCGGCCGGGTGCGCCCGAATGAGATCCTGTCGGTGACCTTCACCAACAAGGCCGCCCGCGAAATGAAGGAGCGGGTAAGCGGCAT
Organism: Leisingera sp. F5; assembly: GCF_001593695.1. Classification (NCBI taxonomy): domain Bacteria; kingdom Pseudomonadati; phylum Pseudomonadota; class Alphaproteobacteria; order Rhodobacterales; family Roseobacteraceae; genus Leisingera; species Leisingera sp. F5. The sequence continues at coordinate 41,574 of NZ_LUKH01000035.1, forward strand.
GCTGGGGCAGGCGGTCGAAGGCATGCCCTGGCTCGGCACTTTTCATTCGGTCTGCGTGAAACTGCTGCGCCGCCACGCCGAGCTGGCCGGGCTGAAGTCGAATTTCACCATTCTTGATACCGACGACCAGATCCGGCTGTTGAAGCAGCTGATCAAGGCCGAAGGCATCGATGACAAGCGCTGGCCCGCGCGGATGCTGGCAAACATCATCGACGACTGGAAAAACCGGGCCCTGACACCCGAAAAGGTGCCGGCCGGCGACGCCAGCGCCTATAACAACCGCGGCACCGAGTTTTACGCTTTGTATCAGACCCGCCTGCGCGAGCTGAACGCGGTCGATTTCGGCGATCTGCTGCTGCACATGGTCACGATCTTTCAGAACCACCCGGACGTGCTGGAGCAGTACCAGCGCTGGTTCCGCTACATCATGGTGGACGAATATCAGGATACCAACGTCGCCCAGTACCTTTGGCTGCGGCTCTTGGCCGGCGCGCATAAGAATGTCTGCTGCGTTGGCGACGACGACCAGTCGATCTATGGCTGGCGCGGCGCCGAGGTCGGCAACATCCTGCGGTTTGAAAAGGATTTTCCCGGCGCCATGGTGGTGCGGCTGGAACAGAACTACCGCTCTACCGGGCATATCCTGGCCGCCGCCTCGAACGTGATCCGCGGCAACCAGGGCCGTTTGGGCAAGGAGCTGTGGACTGCGGCCGGCGACGGTGAAAAGCTCCGCCTGATCGGCCATTGGGACGGCGAGGAAGAGGCCCGCTGGATCGGTGAAGAGATCGAGGCCATGCAGCGCGGCACCCGCGGCCAGGCGCCCATCGGCCTCAACAGCATGGCCATCCTTGTCCGCGCCTCGCACCAGATGCGCGCGTTTGAGGACCGCTTTCTGACCATCGGCCTGCCGTACCGCGTCATCGGCGGTCCGCGTTTTTATGAGCGGCTCGAAATCCGCGATGCGATGGCTTATTTCCGCGTCGTGGTCTCACCCGACGACGATCTGGCGTTCGAACGCATCGTCAACACGCCGAAACGCGGCCTCGGCGACAAGGCACAGCAGACCATTCAGGGCATCGCCCGCGAAAACGGTGTGTCATTGGTGGAAGGCGCCCGGCTCGCGGTGGACAACGGCCTGATCAAGGGCAAGGGCGGCGGCGCCCTGCGCCAGCTGGTCGAGGGCATTGCCCGCTGGGGCCGCATGGCCGGTGATGCGGACATAACCCATATGGAACTGGCCGAGATCATCCTGGACGAGAGCGGCTACACCACCATGTGGCAGAACGACAAAAACCCGGATTCGCCCGGCCGCCTGGAAAACCTCAAGGAACTGGTCAAGGCGCTGGAGAACTTCGAGAACCTGCAGGGCTTCCTCGAACACGTCAGCCTGGTGATGGACAATGACAAGCAGGATGCGGACGAGAAGGTCTCGATCATGACCCTGCACGCCGCCAAGGGCCTGGAATTTCCCGCCGTTTTCCTGCCAGGCTGGGAGGACGGGTTGTTCCCGTCGCAGCGCTCGATGGATGAAAGCGGTCTCAAAGGGCTCGAGGAGGAGCGCAGGCTGGCTTATGTCGGTATCACCCGCGCCGAGCAGATCTGCACCATCTCCTTTGCCGGCAACCGGCGGGTGTTCGGGCAATGGCAATCGCAACTGCCCTCCCGTTTCATTGACGAATTGCCCGAGGAACACGTCGAAGTGCTGACCCCGCCGGGCCTCTACGGCGGCGGCTACGGCGCCGCTGCTCCGGGCAGTGCAATGGGCGGTGCCATGGGGGGCGGTCAGGTCCGCTCCACCATCGAAGAGAAAATGGCCCAGGCTGATGGCTACAACTCTCCCGGCTGGAAGCGGATGCAGGCGCGGGCAGGCGAGCGCGGGATGTCGCAGCCCAAGGAAAGCAAGCATCAGGTGATCGACCTCACCGCGACGTCCAGCTTCACCCTGGGCGAACGGGTGTTTCACCAGAAGTTCGGCTATGGCGCCATCACCGGTATCGAGGGCGACAAGCTGGAAGTGGAGTTTGAGAAGGCCGGCACCAAGAAAGTTGTTGCCCGGTTTGTTTCCGCCACTGACGACGTGCCATTCTGACACCTCCCTTTACGCCGGTTTGACCGGCGGATCGGATCGCGCAGCGATCCGATCCGGGCGCAGGCGCGGCGGGCAGCAAAGCTGCCC
>NZ_LUKH01000036.1:0-42968 GCF_001593695.1 Leisingera sp. F5
TGGAGCAGCTGATGCGCTCGGGCGGCAATGGCGGCAGCACCGTGTTTGATCAGATGACAGCCAGTTACACGATTGAAGGCGGCAACCTGCGCAATCAGGATCTTCTGGTTCTGCTCAAGGGGTTCCGGGCCGAAGGCAAGGGCCGGATCGGGCTGGGCGCGCGGGATCTGGACTACCTGTTTATCCCCCAGCTGGTGCGGGCAGGCCGTGATCAGGTGCTGACCATCCCGGTGCGGATCACCGGTCCTTGGGAAAACCCGGATATCCGTCCGGACCTGAGCCAGGCGCTGCAGCCGAAGATCGACGAGATTGAGCAGGAGGCCAAGGACAGGGTGCGCCAAAAGCTGAGTGAGGAACTGAACACCGAAATCGCGCCGGAACAGGATCTGAATGACGTGCTGAAAGAGCGTATCGAACAGGAAGCCCGGGACCAGCTGTTGAGGCTGCTGGGCGGCGATTGACCTCCTCCAGCTGGAGGGCCCCGGGTCAAGGAGGGCCGAGAGGCCACAGCCCGGCCTGTCCTTGACGCGGCTGCAGGCGACTTACACTCGAATTGGAGCATGTAAGTGCAGACCTGCCCTTACATCGCGTCTCAGCAAATGAAAGCGCCCGCCGAAGGCGGGCGCGGATCGCCTGCGCCAGCAGGCGAAACCACTCAGACTGCCGCCTGCGCCAGCAGGCGAAAAACCTTGTGGCCAAGGTCAGATGGTCTGGTCGTAGTCGCCCACCAGCGGTTCGGTGCGGATCACCGCGTCGATATCCGCAAAGATCGCCCGCATCTCGTCTTCGCTGTCGGAGCTTTCGCAGACCACCACCAGGTTCGGCGTATTCGAGGATGCGCGCACCAGGCCCCAGGAGCCATTGTCCAGGATTACCCGCGCACCGTTCACGGTGACAACTTCCTTGATGGCGCGGCCGGCAAGGCTGTCGCCCGCCTCATGCTTGGCCACCAGTTTCTGCACCAGCCGCTCCAGAACGTCGTATTTCTCGGTGTCGGCGCAATAGGGGGACATGGTCGGGGTGGACCAGGTTTTGGGCAGCGCCTTGCGCAGGTCGGACATCGACTGGTCCGGGTTGCGGTCCAGCATCTTGCAGACCTCAACCGCCACCCGCATGCCGCAGTCATAGCCGCGGCCGATGGGTTCGGCCAGGAAGTAGTGGCCGGACTTCTCAAAGCCGGCCAGGGCGCCGATTTCCTTGACCCGCCGCTTCATGTGGCTGTGGCCGGTTTTCCAGTAATCCGCGGTCACGCCGTTCTTCTGCAGCTCTGGGTCAGAGGCGAACAGGCCGGTGGATTTTACGTCGGCCACAAAAGTGGAGTTCGGATAGAGCTTGGACAGATCACGCGCCATGATCACGCCCACTTTGTCGGCAAAGATCTCCTCGCCCTCGTCATCCACCACGCCGCAGCGGTCGCCGTCACCGTCAAAGCCTAGCGCCAGATCGGCGCCCGAGGCTTTTACGCTGGCGGACATGTCATGCAGCATTTCCATGGCTTCGGGGTTGGGGTTGTAGTGCGGGAAAGTGTAGTCGAGCCGGTTGTGGCTCTCGACCACTTCGACACCCAAACGCTTGAACAGCTCCGGCGCAAAGGCAGAGGCGGTGCCGTTGCCGGTGGCGCAGACCACCTTCAGCGGGCGGGACATTTTGAAATCACCCGCCAGGTCGTCGAGATAGGCCTCTTTCACGCCATCCACGAATTCATAAGAGCCGCCCGGAGCAGGCCGGCCTTCGCCGTTCAGCACGATATCGCGCAGCTCGCCCATCTCGTCCGGGCCGTGGGTCAGCGGGCGCTCAAAGCCCATTTTGACGCCGGTCCAGCCGTTGGGGTTGTGCGACGCGGTGACCATGGCGACCGCGGGCACGTCCAGGTGGAATTGCGCGAAATAGGCCATTGGCGACACGGCGGGGCCAATGTCCTTCACTTGGATGCCCGCCTGCATCAGGCCAAGGATCAGGGCGTTTTTGATCGCCAGCGAATAATCCCGGTAATCGTTGCCGACCGCAATCACCGGCTCGATGCCGCGTATGCGCATCTGGGTGCCAAGGCCCAGGCCCAGGGCGGTCATGCCGGGGAGGTTGATCTCCTCCGGGTACTTCCAGCGTGCGTCGTACTCGCGGAAACCCGTGGATTTGATCATCGCGTCGCGCAGAAAGCTCCAGGTGTTCGGGGTCACCTCTGGCTGGGGTTTTGTCATCTCTGAAATCTCTTTGCTGGTTCAAATACGGATGGGATCGGCCTTGGCCAGCGCATCAAAGCGCATCAGGCTGCCGATGAGCTGCGGCATCTGATCCAGGTAGATCATGTTCGGCCCGTCGGACGGTGCTGTGTCCGGGTCCTGATGGGTTTCGATGAACACTGCTGAAATGCCGAGCGATACCGCTGCGCGGGCCATCAGCGGCGCAAATTCACGCTGGCCGCCGGTGGAGCCGCCCTTGCCGCCGGGCTGCTGCACCGAGTGGGTGGCGTCCATCACCACCGGGTAGCCGCCCTGCGCCATCTGCGGCAGCGACCGCATGTCGGCCACCAGGGTGTTGTAGCCGAATGAAGTGCCGCGTTCCGTCAGCAGGATATTGGTGTTGCCAGTGCTTTCGACTTTGGCCACCACATTGGCCATGTCCCAGGGCGCCAGGAACTGGCCCTTCTTGATGTTCACCGCCTTGCCGGTGTTGCCTGCGGCCAGCAGCATGTCGGTCTGGCGGCACAGGAAGGCAGGGATCTGCAGGATGTCCACCGCCTCCGCCGCCACCGCGCATTGCGCCTCGGTGTGCACATCGGTCAGCACCGGCACGCCGAATTCCGTGCGGATTGTGTCCAGCACTTTCAGCCCCTCGTCCAGCCCCAGCCCGCGCTGGCCGGACAGCGAGGTCCGGTTGGCCTTGTCATAGGAGGCTTTGAACACAAACTGGGCGCCGGCCTTGTCACAGGCCTCTTTCAGCTGCCCGGCAATCATCCGGGCGTGATCTGCAGTTTCCAGCTGGCAGGGGCCGGCAATGAATGTCAGCGGACAATCATTGCCGATAGTGAGGCCGGCGATATCGATGTTTTTCATGAGCTTCCGATAGCTTTATGATGAGACCTGTTCCCGCAGGATAGACGCGGTAAGCGAGCACATCAGATAAATACCGGAAAAAATCAGGAAAGCCAAAACGGTATTCTCGAACTTGCGCGGATAAGACGGCTCCTGGCTGGGAACAGGCTCCACCGCGGTGGTCAGATAACGGACCTGGCGGTTGGCCTCCAGACGGGTGGTTTCCACTTGCTGCAAGGCCGATTGCAGCATCAGGTCGCGGGTCGCGAGATCGGCCTGAGCCATCTGAATCTGGATCCGCAGACTGGCCAGCGAGTTTTCGCCGGCCGAGGCATCGACCATGCGGTTGTTGAGACTTGCGATCACCGCTTTCAGCCGCCGGATGTCTGCCTCCGCGCCGGACACTTTGGCGCGGTTGGGGCGGGCGTTGTCCTGAAGCGCGGCGAGCTCCAGCCGTTTTTCCTCCAGCTGGATTTCAAAGGTGCTGATCTGCTGGCGCAGCGACGCCACCACGCCTTCGGGGTCCAGAACTGACCCTTGCTGCTGCAGCAAAACCAGTTGCTCCTGTGCGGCGCGGCGCTGGGCCTCGGCATCAGAGAGCGCGGATGCCGCTTCGGACATCTGGTCGGCCCGCTTTTGCTGCGAGAGGTTGTTCACCTTTTCCTGCGCATATGAGATCAGCTTGCGGGAAAATTCCGCCGCGGCTTCGGGATCGGCAGCAGAGACTTCCATCCGCACCACGCCCTCGGTCGGGTCATAGCCGATCTTCACGTTGCGGCTGTAGGTGGCATAGGCCTCCTCGTTTGTCGGGCCGCTCTCCAGCCGCTGGATCGGGTCCAGCCAGTCCTGGGTGAAATGCGCCTTGAAACCGGCCTCTCGGTCCAGCCGCAGCATCGCCTCTTTGGACATCAGGTAGCTTTGCACCGCAATAGAATCCTGACTGGTGGCGAACTGAGTGCCGGACAGCAAGCCGCCGACACCGCCGCCCGCGCTGTCGGCCTTAAGCACCAAGAACTCAGATTTGGAAGAATACATCGGCGTGGCCACCGAGTAGAAGTAAAACCCAGCGGCCAGCGTCGGCAGCAGCACGAAAAAGGCCAGCCGGGCGGCCAGCAAGGTCAATTTGCGGCGGCGGCGGCGGGCGATATCGCGCTGGATTTCCTGGATTTCACGGGTGCGCCGCTCTGCCGGGCTCAGCTCGGTCGAGGGCAGGGTGGTCTTGCCCGCGGGCACTGTCTGCGGCAGCTGGACCGATCCGGGCGCAGGCGGGGTGCCTGCGGGCTGCGCCTTGTTCTGCGGCACCACCAGTTCCAGCATATTGGCGCGCTTGAACGGGTCGATGCCGCGCTCGCGCAGCATCCGCACGGCCTCAAAATCCGAGGTGGCGGCAAGGTTATGTTTCTGCGCCATCCGGCGGGCCAGGCGCAGTTGGCGGCCGGTCAGGCCTTCGTGGCGGATTGCATCGATATCGGTTTCCTGCCGGGTCTCGCGGGCCGAGCTGACCATGCCGGACAGCGGCGCGCCGCCAGGTTGCGCTTCAGCCGGATGGGCTGCGCCCGGATTCGACGGAGCTGCCTGCGCTGCCGGTTCTGCTGCCGGCGCCGCGGGCCGGGCGGCGGCAGCCGCGGTCCGGGGCTGGGAAGGCCCGGCCGGGCTTGCGGCGGCGCCGGCCGCCTGAGGCTGATCCCCGGCGCCGCTGGCTCCGGCTGCAGCGGGGCTGCGGCGGATGCGGAACTTTTTAGCTCTCGGTTTCGTAGTCATAGAGCTGTTTCGCTTCTTCCAAAGTGTCAAAAATGTGCAACTGGCCCTGCAGCAGGACCGCAGCTGAACGTGCAAATTTCTCCAGCGTCTTGGCTTGGTGGGAGACGATGATGATTGTGGTTGTCGCCAGCCGCTCCTGCAGGATTTGGCCAGCCTTGCGGTTGAACTCCACATCCGTTGTGCTGGGCATGCCTTCATCGATCAAGTAGATGTCAAAGTCCAGCGCCAGCATCAGCGAGAAGCTGAACCGTGCCCGCATCCCCGAAGAATAGGTGCCAAGCGGCTGATCGAAATACTCCCCCAGACCGCAAAGCCAGCGGCAATAGGCCTCCACATAGTCGGGATCCAGCCCGTACAGCTTGGCGATATAGCGGCAGTTTTCCATTGCGGACAGGCGGCTGATCACCCCGCCCATGAACCCCAGCGGAAAGGAAATCTTGCAATTGCGGCGGATCTCGCCCTCATCCGGTTTTTCCAGCCCGGCCATCATGTTGATCAGCGTGGTCTTGCCGGTGCCGTTCGGAGCCAGCACACCCAGCGATTTGCCCGGCTCGACGCGGAACGACACGCGGTCAAGGATCACCTTGCGCTGGGTTCCCGTCCAGAAGGACTTGCTGACGTTTTCAAACTCAAGCATTGCTGGTTCCGGTGCTGCTCGTGCGGCCCTCTTGCGGGCTCTGTCTGCCTCATATCCACATCGGCGCTCTGACGCGCCCGTGGCTCTTTGGTATCAAAAGAGTGTTAATGGCCTACGCCGCGAATTTGGCCTTATTATGTCGAATTGTACCATAATTGATCAATGAAGTTTTAACCAATTCACCCCCGATCCGGGATGAGGGACGTGTTTTTTGCCGGCAGGATGGCAAGGCGGAGTAAGCGATGACTGTTTCCAAAGGCGGGACAATGAGGGCCGGGCAGCAATTGAAAGCAGAGATTCGGGGCTGCCGGATCTGTGCGGAGCGATTTGCCGCCACTGCCACGGCGCATGAGCCGCGCCCCGTGGTGTGGTTCCGTCCTTCAGCCCGGATCCTGATTGCCGGTCAGGCCCCGGGGGCGCGGGTGCATGAAAGCGGCCGGCCTTTTACTGACCCGTCCGGTGACCGGCTGCGCGGCTGGCTGGGCCTCACTGAGGCGGAGTTCTATGACAGGGACCGGGTGGCCGTGGTGCCGATGGGGTTTTGTTTTCCCGGCTACAACGAGAAAAAGGCCGATCTGCCGCCGCCTGCCGTGTGCAGTAAGACCTGGCATGCCCAAGTGATGGCGCAGCTGCCGGATGTCCGCCTCAAGGTTCTGGTCGGTGCGCATGCGCAGCGCTATCACCTCGGCGTAAAGGGGCCGGTGACGCCGCTGGTTCAGGGCTGGCGGGATCATGCGCCGCAGGTCTTCCCCTTGCCGCATCCGTCCTGGCGTAATACCGGATGGCTGAAGAAAAACCCCTGGTTCGAAGCCGAGCTGCTGCCGGTTTTGCAGGCCCGGGTGAGGGAGCTGATGCAATGACCGAACAAACTCTGTTGGACCTGGCCCATGCCGCGATGGAGACCGCGCCGCAGGACGATGCTGCCCGGCTGCGGTTTTTTGAGCGTCTGTCGGATGCCGAGCTGTTTTTGATGCTGGCGGCTGAGGCCGATGGAGATCAGATTTCGCCGGAGCTGTTTGAGACGCCGGAGGGTTCCTTTGTGCTGGTGTTCGACCGTGAGGAGCGGCTGGCGGGATTTGCCGGCCGGGCAGTGCCTTATGCAGCGCTGTCGGGGCGGGTTGTTGCACAGTTGCTGGCGGGGCAGGGGATCGGGCTGGGCCTGAACCTGGAAGTGGCGCCCTCATCAATTCTGATCCCGGCAGAGGCTATCGGCTGGCTGTATCAGACACTGGGCCACGCCCCCGAAGAAGTGGAGGACAAGATCACGGAGTTCACAGCGCCTGCCGGGCTTCCGGAGGTGCTGCTGACGGCCTTGGATGCCAAACTGGCTACCGCTGGCGGGCTGGCCGCAGCGGCCTATCTGGCCGGCGTGCGCTATGCAGGCGGCGGGCGCGGGCATCTGTTGGGCTTTGTCGGTGCCAGAGAGGCCGCGCAGCCGTCGCTGGCCAAGGCCGCCGGCGAAGCGCTGACCTTTTCCGGCGTTGAGGCCGGTGCCATGGATGTTGCGTTCTTCGAGCTGGAGGATCCGGTTGCTGCCAGCCTGGCACGCGCGGGCCTGCGCTTTGACCTGCCGCAGCCGCCGGAACCGGAAAGCTATCAGCCGGAGATCCCGGGCAGCAACCCGGACAAGCCGCCGCGGCTGGTGTAGCAGGAGGGGGAGGCTCCCGCCTGTTCCGGCACATTTGGAAAATGTGCCTCGCAGTTGGGCGTGGCGCTGTGCTGTGCACAGCGCAGGGGGCCTTCTGAAAAGCGCTTAAGGGCAGGCCTGCCCTTAAGGCGCCTGTTCAAGGATGTTCTGCCTGTTTCCGGGCGGTGGCGCGCCGCGCATCAGCGCGGCGCCGGGCCCAAGGCCGCATAAGGCAAGTCCGGGCATGGCCCGGACTTGCGCGGGCGCGGGAGGGCATCGTGCGCAGTTATTCCGCTGCCGGTTCCAGCTTGTCCTGGGTGCGGGTGTCGAAATCGCTTGCGTCGTGGCGCTCATGCAGCTGGGTATCCAGTTCTCCAAAGGAGCGGTTCACCATGCGGCCGCGTTGCACCGCCGGGCGGGCGTCGATGGCCTTGGCCCAGCGGACGACGTTCTTGTAGCTTTCCGCGTCCAGGAATTCCGCGGCATCATAAAGACGGCCCAGAACCAGCTGGCCGTACCAGGGCCAGATCGCCATATCGGCGATGGTGTAATCCTCACCGGCGATATAGCTGCGCTCCGCCAGCTGCCGGTCCAGCACGTCGAGCTGGCGTTTGCTTTCCATCGCAAAACGGTCGATCGGGTACTGCCATTTCTCCGGCGCATAGGCGTAGAAATGGCCAAAGCCGCCGCCCAGGTAGGGCGCGCTGCCCATCTGCCAGAACAGCCAGTTCAGGGTCTCGATGCGCGCCGCGCCGCCTTCCGGCAGGAACTCGCCGAATTTCTCCGCCAGATGCATCAGGATCGAAGCGCTCTCGAACACCCGCACCGGTTCATTGCCGCTGCGGTCCAGCAGCGCCGGGATTTTCGAGTTCGGGTTGATCTCCACGAACCCCGAGCCGAATTGGTCGCCGTCGCCGATCTTGATAATCCAGGCGTCATACTCGGCGCCCGCGTGGCCCTTGGCCAGCAGCTCTTCAAGCATCACCGTGACCTTCACCCCGTTCGGGGTCGCCAGGGAGTATAGCTGCAGCGGGTGCTTGCCCACCGGCAGTTCCTTGTCATGGGTCGCACCGGCAATGGGGCGGTTGGTGGAGGCAAACTCGCCGCCGTTTTCCTGGTCCCATGTCCAGACCTTCGGCGGGGTATAGGGGGTGTCGCTCATCTGTCGGGCCTTGTTATGATTGTTTCCTGAATGGGGGCAATCGCACATGCTGCGGCGATCGGCTCAGGCAGAGATAAGGGGATATTTACAATTTCCAATGACTGGAAGGTATGGGCGACGCAAATTTTTCAAAAGTTCACAGAAGCCGCGTGTGCGGACACAGAGGCGTGAGCCCCCCTTCGCATTTGCTGCAGGCCCTATAATGTCTGTTCCGAAGCCGGTCAGGATGCCGGTGCCCAAGTTGAAGCGATCACCGATGAAAGGGATGATTTCATGAAGCGTTTTGCATTTGCTGCCGTGGCAGCGCTGTCCTTTGCCCTGCCGGCCTTTGCAGGCGAGCAATATGTCGATGGCACCGGATTTGCTGTCTCCGGCTATGACGTGGTGGCCTACCGCAGTCTGGATATGAACCCGGTGGGCACTGCGCAGCCTGAACCAGTCCGGGGCCATGCGAATATCACCGCTGACTACAACGGCGCGACCTGGGCGTTCTCGACCGAGGAGAACCGAGACGCGTTTCTGGAAAATCCGGCCCATTATGCGCCGCAGTATGACGGCCACTGTGCCTATGGCGTGTCGCGTGGCGGAAAGGTGCCGGCCAATCCGAACCTGTGGCGCATCGTCGATGACAAGCTGTATCTGAACATCACCGACGTTGTCGTTGGCTTCTGGGAAGAGGACATTCCGGAAAACATCAACCTGGCCGAAGGCAACTGGCCGGGGATTGAGCCGGACGCGGCCTCGGGCAGCGTGATCCCGAAGTTCACCTCTGCCGGACCGGTGGCAAACTGATCTGAGGTAAAACTCTCATCTGCCTGGCCGCAAGGCCGGGCGGGCGGCGGAAATGAGAAAACCCGCGCTGCAAGGCGCGGGTTTGAATTGTCTTATAGGTCTGCACACAGGCTGTCAGCGCCCGCCTGATCCTCAGCGGCGGCGGTCCCGGCGCGAGGACATCGGCTGGAAGGCCACGCCCACATGCGCCTCGCAATAGGGTTTGCCTTGCTGCGAGGGCAGGCCGCAGAACCAGAAGTCCTCGGTTGCGGGGTCGCCAACCGGCCATTTGCAAGTGCGTTCGGTCAGATCCATCAGGGTCAGCTTCTTGGCCTTCTTTTCGATCTCGTTGACCTTGGCCAGCGCTTCGGGGCTGATTTCATTGGCCGAAGGCTGGGGCGGCAATGGCTGGCCGGCCGGGATGATCTGGCGGCGGGCAGGCGTCGCCGGTTTGGCTTCGGCTGAGGCAGGCTGGACCGCTGCGGGGCGGGCCGGCTCGGTCTTGGGCTGCGGCTTCGGTTTCGCTGCGGCCGCAGGTTTCGGTGCTGCAGCTGCGGCGGCTGCGGCGGGCTTTTCCTTCGGCTCGGCGGCCTTGGTTGTGCCGCTGTTGCGGTTGGACAGGCCGAGGCGGTGCACCTTGCCGATCACCGCATTGCGGGTAACGCCGCCCAGTTCCTTGGCGATCTGGCTGGCCGACTGGCCCTCGCCCCACATTTTCTTAAGCAGTTCGACGCGCTCGTCTGTCCAGGACATCTGTTGCCTTTCCAAGCTAATAGCGGCCCCAGGGATTCTGCGGCCGCCATCATATTCCGTGTGATCGCCCTATTTTAATCACTCCGGGCGGAGTTACAAGGCATCTTGCGCCCCTTGCCGCAGCCGTTATGCAGGCAAAGCAGCGAAAAACGGGGGCAGCATGGCGGATCAGGGGTATCAGGTTGAATTGGGCGCACGCCGGTTCGGACGGGTGAACTGGCTGGGGCTCAAGGCGCTGGCCTGGCGCGAGGTGAAGCGGTTCCTGGCAGTTTGGACCCAGACCCTGCTGGCGCCGCTGATGACCGCGGCGCTGTTTCTGATGATCTTCAACATCGCCATCGGCCCTCAGCGCGGTGATGTGATGGGGGTGCCGTTCCTGACCTTCCTGGCGCCGGGCATCATGATGATGACGGTGATACAGAACGCTTTTGCCAATACGTCGTCCTCGATTGTGATTGCCAAGGTGCAGGGTAACATCGTCGACACGCTGATGCCGCCCCTGTCCGGGCTGGAGATCCTGCTGGGCTATCTGGCAGGCGCCATCGCCCGCGGCACGCTGGTGGCACTGGGCATCGGGCTGGGATTGATGGCGGTCTTGCAGATCGTGCCTGCGCATCCGCTGACAGCACTGGTGTTCATCGTGCTGGGCGCGGCGTTTCTGGGCGGCTTGGGCATCGTCGCCGGTGTTTTTGCTGACAAGTTCGATCAGATGGCGGCGATCACAAATTTCATCGTCACGCCGCTCGCCTTTTTGTCGGGCACCTTCTATTCGGTCGAGGCTTTGCCTCCGGTGCTGAAAGTCATCTCGCATCTGAACCCGGTCTTCTACCTGATCGATGGGGTGCGATTCGGGGTGATCGGCACCTCTGACAGCCCGCCGCTGCTGGGGCTTGCGGTCTGCAGCGGCGCCACCTTTGCAGTGTGCCTGCTGGCCTGGGCCATGCTGCGTTCCGGGTACCGGCTTAAACCCTGACGCTGCTATTCTGCCGGAACCGGATCTTCGCTTGACGGAGGCACCGGTTTCCTGCGTCCAAGCCGCGGGTGCAGGTTGCTCGCCAGCAGCACCGCCCCTGCGGTTGCTGCCGCCCCTGCGGCAAAGATCCCCGCAACCGGCGCGGCCAGCAGAACCAGCCACGCAACGCCAGGGGTCAGAATGCCGGAAATGTCGCGGTAGCTGGAATAGACTGCCGACATCTCGGTGCGCTCGGACGGTTTCACCGCCATCAGAAACGGCAGGCCCGCACAGATATCCAAGAGAATCAGTGCTGCCGAACCGGCCACCAGCAAGGTGATCGACACTGCGGGCCAGTCTTGGGTAAAACATGCGGCGCCAAAACAGGCGGTCACCCCCAAAAAGCCTGCCTGCACCGCAAACCGGATCGAATGCCGTTGCACCCAGCGCTGCAGCAGTGGCGCGCCGAACAGGGCGGCATTGGTCACGGACAGCAGAAGGCCGCCCAGTTCCTCGCTCAGGCCTTTTTCGATGGCAAAGATCGGCAGGTAGACCACGTAAATCCACCACCCGGCCGAGCGGATCACCGCAAACAGCCAGCCGGCGACCAGACGCGGCTGCGCCAGAAACCGGGGCAGGTAAGTCAAGGGATTGGAGGCCGGGCCGCGGGCGCGGGCGATCTGCTTGCCGTCACCCATGCGCATCCACCAGAAGGCCGCCAGCATCACCAGTGCAGCAGCGCCAGAGATCAGAAATGGGGCCGGGGGCCAGATCTCCAGCAGCAGCACGCCGGCCACCGGGCCTGCGGTCCAGCCAAGGGCCGAATAGAACATCCGCGAGGTTTCGCATTGCCCGAGTTCCATCCGGGAAATGTAGTCCAGCACATAAGCGTTGAAGCAGATGAACGTGGTCACCGCCGCCACTGTGTTCAGTGCAAGGGCAGCAAGCACCGACACCGGGCTGCCTTCGATGGCAAAGCCGGCAGAGGCGATGAACATCAGCGCCCCCAGCGAATAGGCCCAGCGGCGCGGCACCAGCCGGATCAGCGCCGGAATCATCAGTCCGGCCAGCAGCGACAGGATGCCAACCGCGAAATAGGAGGCTGACACCAGCCCGGCATCCCCCAGGGCCCGGTACATGATCAGCGGAAAGACTGAGATCAGCGTGCCGCGCACAACCGCTTCGAGCCCCGCCAGGATGCCAAAGTCCCGCACCGAAGGCACCGGCGCGTGGCGCAGCCATTCGGGTATCCGCCTCTCGTGCATCTGCGTCCTCCTGTCCTGCTAGGGAACAGGGTGGCGCGCAATATGCGGGGAAAATGCCGGTTTTCGACGCAGACGTCGCGGCCAGACCCGGCGCAGGAAATAACTTTTCGTGAGGGCCGGCTGTCTAGCGGTCGATTGCGGCAGCGGCGGCGCGGCCTGCCGGGGGAACAGGCCGGCCCTCCCGCCAGGCGAGAATGGCCGCACCGGCCAGAATGATGAAGGCGCCAAGGAAGGATATGGCATCCGGCACCACGCCGAAGCCAAGGAAGTCGTAAAATGCCGCAAAGACCAGCGTGGCATAGCTGAACGGCGCCACAAAGGAGGCATCGGCCCGCGCCATTCCATTGATGAAACAGGCCTGCGCACAGGCCATCAGCAGCCCCAGTCCAGCCAGCGCACCCCATTGCGCGAGGCCCGGCATCTGCCAGACCGGCAGCACGGCGCAGCTTGCGATCATCATGCCCAGCAGGTTGTTGAACCAAAGCACTTGCAGCGGCCCTTCGCGGCCCGCGAGCTTCTTGATGAAAATCAGCTCCAGCCCCATCACCGCCGCGGCCCCCAGCGCGAGCAAGGCTGCGGGCTGGAAGCTGGCGGGGGTAGGGCGCAAGAGGATCATCGCTCCGATCATGGCAACCAACGCCGCCCCCCAGCGCCAGGGGCCGACCCGCTCTCCCAGCAGCGGAATCGCCAGCAGCATGCCGAACACCGGGTTCAGGAAGGTGATGGCGGTGGCATCGGCCAGGGGGATGTAGGCAACCGAGGCAAACATCAGCGTCACACCGGCCCAGCCGAACGACGTGCGGCCGATGTGATATCCCCAATGCGGCCGGGTGAACCGCGGGCGCAGGGCTATCACCACCGATGAAATCGCCAGGAAAGCAAAGACAAACCGCCCATGGCTGATCTGCATCGGATGCAGCGGCGTGCCCAGCAAATCCGTTCCCAGCGCCTTGGCCAGCAGGGTGGTGCCCGCAATGAAGGTTGTTGCCGCCAGAATGAGGGCGGCGGCCAGGGCTGGGTTCTGGGGAGTAACGAGGCTCATCGGCAAGCGGTGCGGCAAGCTGCCGCGGGATGCAAGTGGAAACGCTTCGGCGCCTGCCGTATTCTGGTCAGGGGAAGGCACGCTGCCCCGCAGGTGTAGCAGGAAGGGGGGCGCTGCCCCGCAGGTATAGAAGGAAGAGGGGCGCTGCCCCTCTTGGCCTGACGGCCAATTCACCCCGGAGTATTTCGGCAAAGGTGAAGGAGCGGGCGGCGCGATGTGGCAGATAGACGGGGCGGGTCGTACGAAAAGGGTTTTCTTTTACCGAAACCTCCATTATGGAACCCATCCATGATCAAACGTGCAGATATCACCGTTTTGCGACGCCGACGCCGCCTGGCGTAACCGGCCCTTTGATCTGTTGTGCCTGCCTTGCGGCACATCCCCTTCGAAATCCCTTGCTCCGCCGTTGACCCAAGGCCCCAGCTGTTGCACAGCTTTGGCTTCTACCTTTGAAAAGGATGATCCTGATGATCCCGTCCGTTCTGCCAACCTACAACCGTGCACCGCTTGAGTTCGTCAAAGGCGAAGGCGCCTGGCTGACCACGGCAGACGGGCGACGCTTTCTGGATCTGGGGGCGGGCATTGCAGTGAACGCGCTGGGCCATGCCCATCCGGCGCTGGTGGAGGCTCTGACCACCCAGGCGCAGGCTTTGTGGCATGTCTCCAACCTCTACCAGATCCCGCAGCAGCAGGCGCTGGCCGACAAGCTGGTGGAGCATACCTTTGCCGATACCGTGTTCTTCACTAATTCCGGCACCGAGGCCTGCGAGCTGGCGGTGAAAATGGCGCGCAAGTATTTCTACGACAAGGGTCAGCCGGAGCGGGTGGAGATCATCACCTTTGACGGCTCCTTCCATGGCCGCTCCTCCGCCGGCATTGCCGCTGCCGGTTCGGAAAAGATGACCAAGGGCTTTGGTCCCATGTTGCCGGGTTTTGTGCATCTGACCTTCGGCGATCTTGATGGCGTGACCGATGCCATCTCCGACCAGACCGCCGCGATCATGATCGAGCCGGTGCAGGGCGAGGGCGGCATCCGCCCGGTCCCGGATGCAGAGCTGAAGGCGCTGCGGGCGATTTGCGACGAACATGGCCTGCTGCTGATCCTGGACGAGGTGCAATGCGGTGTCGGGCGGACCGGCAGGCTGTTTGCCCATGAGTGGGCGGGCATCACCCCGGACATCATGATGGTGGCCAAGGGCATCGGCGGCGGCTTCCCGCTGGGCGCGGTGCTGGCCACCGAAGACGCGGCCAGCGGCATGACTGCAGGCACCCATGGCTCCACCTATGGCGGCAACCCTTTGGGCTGTGCCGTTGGCTGCGCGGTTATGGACCACGTCGCCGACGAGGCGTTCCTCGCCGAGGTGAACCGCAAGGCGGGCCTGTTGCGGCAGAAGCTGGAGGGGCTGATTGCCAACCACCCGGAGGTCTTCGAGGAGGTGCGCGGTTCCGGCCTGATGCTTGGCCTCAAGTGCAAAGCGGTCAATATCGACGTGGTCAATGCAGGCTATGACAACGCACTGATCACGGTCCCGGCAGCGGACAATGTGATCCGCCTGCTGCCGCCGCTGACGCTGACCGATGAGGACATCGCCGAGGCCGTCAGCCGCCTGGAAAAAACCGCCGCTCAGTTCGAAGCCGCCTGATCTTCACCTTTGGACAAATACTCCCGGGGGTCCGGGGGCAGGCGCCCCCGGCCTTCGCCAGCCAGAAGCGATACAGTGATGAACCATTTCCTCGACATCCACAAAACCGATCCCTCCGACCTGCGCGCAATCATCGATCAGGCCAAAACCACCAAGCAGGCGCGCCTCGGCCACCCCAAGGCAGCCCTGGACGATGAGCTGCCGCTCAAGGACCGGATGGTGGCGCTGATTTTTGAAAAGCCCTCGACCCGGACCCGTGTTTCGTTTGATGTCGGCGTGCGCCAGATGGGCGGCCAGACCATGGTGCTGAGCGGCAAGGACATGCAGCTGGGCCATGGCGAGACCATTGCCGACACCGCCCGCGTCCTCAGCCGCTATGTCGACATGATCATGATCCGTACCTTTGACGAGACCGTGCTGACCGAGATGGCCGAGTATTCGGACGTGCCGGTGATCAACGGCCTGACTGACCGCACCCACCCCTGCCAGATCATGGCCGACGTGCTGACCTACGAGGAGCACCGCGGCTCGATCAAGGGCAAGAAAGTGGTCTGGGCAGGCGACGGCAACAATGTCTGCGCCTCTTTCCTGCATGCGGCCGGCCAGTTCGGCTTTGACCTCACCTTCACCGGTCCGGCGCAGCTGGATCCGGAGGAGGAGTTTATCGGCCTCGCACGCAAGGCAGGCGCCAAGGTGACCATCGAACGGGACGCGTTCAAGGCAGTTGAAGGCGCCGATCTGATTGTGGCGGATACCTGGGTGTCGATGCATGACAGCCAGTCCTCCAAGGAACGCCGCCACAACATGCTGCGCCCCTATCAGGTGAATGACGATCTGATGGCCGCCGCCAAACCCGATGCGCTGTTCATGCACTGCCTGCCCGCTCACCGCGAGGAAGAGGTGACAAGCGCCGTGATGGACGGAAGGCAGTCGGTGATCTTTGATGAGGCCGAAAACCGCCTGCACGCGCAGAAGGCCATCATGCGCTGGTGCCTGGGCGGCTGAGCATTGCGGCTTGCGGCCAGGGCGGGGCGCTCCCGCCTGCCGCGGATCATTCCATGGAATGACCCTGGCCGGTTGGGCGTGGCGCCGGGCCTTTGGCCCGGTGCAGTGCGTCTGGCGCAGCCGTTTCGGGTTTGGACCCCACGGAAACGGGGATTGCACTGGCTTGAGCCGAGCAGCCCTGCCAGTCTTGGCCTGTATTCGAGCGGGAGGAAATTTTCATGGACCATTCAACAGCCCTGTTGATCGTCGACATGCAGCAGGAGATGGCCAATGTGGCCGCCACGGGCCGCCAGCAGGCCAACCCCGAGGCAGAAGAAAGGGTTGCTGAGCTCGCCGCAGCCTGCCGCACGGCGGGGTTGCCGGTGGTTCATGTGATGCACGATGACCCGCGCGCTGAGAGCAAGTTCCGCCGCGATCTGCCCAGCGGCCAGCCCTTGCCCTGTGCTGTGCCGCAGGAAGGAGAGGCGGTATTTTGGAAGACCTCCTCCTCCGGGTTCTGCGGCACCGGGCTGGAACAGCATCTGCGGGACGCGGGCATCACCCGTCTGGTGATCGCTGGCGGGGTGGCGGCGTTCTGCGTCAACTCCACCGCCCGTTCCGCCGCCGGTCTGGGATTTGGAGTCAAGGTGGTGGAGGATGCGCTGATCGCCTTCGACATGCCCGCGCGCAAGGGAGGCATGCTGGATGCGCAATCCGTTCTGGAGGTCACGCTGTCGGCCCTTCACGCAGGTTTCGGCAAAGTGGTGAGCGTGGCAGATGTGCTTGCGCAGCTGCCTGCCGGGGCTGAAGCCTGAAAGCCATCACCGGCCGAAGCCTCTGCCTGATAAACCTTGTGCAGGCTGCGGATTCCCGCCAGCATCCTCGCGCCAATCAGGGGGAGGAAGACCATGGCGGACGTATCATTCAAACCGCAGGCACTTATCGTCGGGGCAGGGACCGGCCTGTCGGCGGGTTTTGCCCGGCAGCTGGCGGGTGCTGGTTACGCGGTGCATCTGGCGGCGCGCAATGTGGCCAAGCTGGAGGCACTGGCGGCGGAAACCGGGGCAGAGCTGCACCCGCTGGACGGCACCGATGCGGCAGGAACCGCCGCCCTTATCGATGGTCTGCCGGGCGATCTGCGGGTGGCCTGTTACAACCCCTCGGCCCGGATGCGCGGCCCGGTGGCCGATCTGGACCCCGAGGCGGTGCGCAAGGCGGTGGAGATCACCGCCTACGGCGCCTTTGTTCTGGGGCAGGCGGCGGCCAAACGGATGCTGGCGCAGCAGCCCGCGAATGGACGGCGCGGCACCATCCTGTTCACCGGCGCCTCCGCCGGGGTGAAGGGTTTTGCCCAGTCCGCGCCCTTTGCCATGGGCAAGTTTGCGCAGCGCGGCCTGGCGCAGTCGATGGCGCGGGAACTGCACCCCAAGGGCATCCATGTGGCCTGGGTCAACATCGACGGCGGCATCCGCAATGCATCGCGTCCGGAGCGGACCGAGGCCACAGGCCGCCCGGACAGTATGCTGGATCCGGAGGCCATCGCCGCGGAATACATGCATTTGATCAATCAGGACCGGTCAGCCTGGAGCGATGAGCTGGTGCTGCGCCCTTGGGTCGAAAAGTTCTGAACCGGTAACGATGAAACCCCCGCAGCCAGATGGGCGCGGGGGCTTGCTGTTTCATCGCTGGTATGGATCAGCCGACGATGGCGTTCAGCAGCAGGAAGATCACCGCTGACAGCAGTGCGGCAGCCGGCACGGTAATCACCCAGGCGGCCACGATGGTCATAAAGTGGCTGCGGCGCACCAGCTTGCGGCGGCGGCGTTCTTCGGGGGCGATACGCTTGGCTGCCGGGCGCTCTTCGACGGTCTTCTTCAGGCGGCGCTCCATGTGCCACTCGCGGAAGAAACCGACGCCGAACACAGCCCCCACAGCAATATGGGTGGAGGACACCGGCAGGCCCAGCCAGCTTGCCACAATCACGGTGATGGCGGCAGACAGCGACACGCAAAAGGCGCGCATCGGGTTCAGCTTGGTGATCTGGCTGCCGACCATGCGGATCAGCTTAGGGCCGAACAGGAACAGGCCGAACGAGATGCCGAAGGCGCCGATCACCATCACCCATGTGGGAATGGTGACTTTTGAGGCGAAATCGCCGAACTCGGTGGCGTGCACGATGGCAGCCAGCGGGCCGACTGCGTTGGCCACGTCATTGGCGCCATGGGCAAAGGACAGAAGGGCCGCAGATATCACCAGCGGCAGGCCGAACAGCGCCTTCAGCGACTTGTTGCGGTTCTCCATGCCCTCGGACTGGCGCCTGATCAGCGGCGCGGTGATGACATAGGACAGCGCGCCTGCGCCTGCGCCGATCAGCAGCGCGGTCTGCAGGTCGATCTTGACGATCCGCTTCAGCCCCTTCAGCGCCAGATAGGATGCAAAGGCACCTGCCATGATCCCCACCAGCACCGGCACCCAGCGCCGTGCTGCGGCGATCTTGTCGTCCTGGTAGATGATCTTGGCCTTGATGAAGGCCAGGAACAGCGCCGCAACCACGCCGCCCAGCACCGGCGAGATCACCCAGCTGGCGGCGATCTTGCCCATGGTGGGCCAGTTCACCGCGGCGATGCCTGCAGCAGCCACACCGGCGCCCAGCACACCGCCGACAACCGAATGGGTGGTGGACACCGGCGCGCCGACCCAGGTCGCCAGGTTCACCCACAGTGCCGAAGAAATCAGCGCCGCCATCATCGCCCAGATGAACACGCTGCTGCTGGAAACGGCCGCCGGATCAATGATGCCCTTGGAAATGGTCGAGACCACATCGCCGCCCGCCAGCAGCGCACCCGCACTTTCGGCAATGGCGGCAATCACAATGGCGCCGCCCATGGTCAGCGCATTTGCACCCACCGCCGGCCCCATGTTGTTGGCGACATCATTGGCGCCGATATTGATCGCCATATAGGCGCCAAAGGCGGCGGCCGCGATCACCACCATGTTCATCGCCGAGCTGCCGAAGAAGACACCTGCTGCCAGACCGGCCAGCACGATGAAGGCCAGTGCAATGCCAGGCGCCACCAGCGGGCGGGAGACATAGCTTGTGGCCAGTTCGAGCTGGGAGATCCGGTTCAGATCCTTGTCCAGCGTGTTCCATTGCGTGCGCTGCTCTGCATCGCTCATCGTCGCATTCCTGATTCCGAGGTCTGCGCACGCGCCTAACGCTGCTCCGGTCACGGATCAAGCGTTTGACATAAAAATGTCACATAACTTTTACAATTGACGCAAAAGGTCCTGCAACTGCGGCTCCTGCACCAGGGTTGCGGCCTGTTCCGGGCGCATCCATTGGCGGTTGCGCTCAGCGGATTCGGGGTAGTCGTCGGTCAGTTGCTCCACCTCGGCGGAGAAGATCAGCGTCGTCACCGGTTCCTCGGTGCCGTTGTCGTGGTATTTGGTGTAGTTGTACTCGCCGATCGGTTTTTGCGAGATGCGGGCCGCGCGCACGCCGGCTTCTTCCCAGGCTTCCTGCAGCGCGGAATCCGGCCCGTCCTTGCCCTCGATCGGCCAGCCCTTGGGCAGGATCCAGCGGCCGGTGCCGCGGCTGGTGATCATCAGCACTTCTTTGCCGTCCGCGCCGGCGCGGTAGCACAGCGCGGCGACTTGCAGGCGGTTTGGTCGTTTCAGCATGGGCTTGAGAATTTCTTCCCAGGCGCGGATCAGAGTGCTTGTCATGTCTGCTCAGCCTTTATTGTTGGGTTGGTCCCGTGTTTTGTGTGGAATTGTGGGAAAGTAAGCTTGAAAATGCTGAGTTTCAAGGCCGGGCCTGCAGATATGCCGGCCTGGCGGCAGGCGGTTTGCGCCTGTTCGTGCTCTGCCTGCACCTGCTGCACCGCGAACATTGCCGGCAGCGGGCGGTAATTGCGGGTGCTCCCGCCCGCTGGCCACTGCATCAAAGATGCGTCGCCAGCCGTTGGGCCGGGCAGCGCGCCTGGCGGTGCGCTGCGGGCGCTTATTTGCGGCGTTTCGCGCGCAATGTCGGGTCTTCCCGGGTGGGGTCCTCGGGCCAGGGGTGCCTGGGATACTGCGCACGCATATCCTTACGCACGTCCGCATAGGAGCCTGCCCAGAAACCGGGCAGGTCGCGGGTGATCTGGATCGGGCGCTGGGCCGGCGACAGAAGGGACACTTTCAGCGGCACGCCCCCGACGAACGGGTGGCGGGTGACGCCGAACATCTCCTGCAGGCGGACCGAGATTTCCGGCACCTCACCGTCATAGCTGATCGGGATCTTGCGGCCCAGCGGGGTGGTGAAACTGCCCGGTGCCTCGCAGTCCAGGATCTGCGTCTGCTCCCAGTTGAGGGCAGCGCGCAGCGCAGGCAGCGGGTCAAAACGTTTCCAGTCCTCGGCGCTTTTCACCCCGCCCAGCATCGGCAGCAGCCAATCCTCCAGCGTCTCCGTCAGGCCGGGAAGGGAGAAATCGGGCAGATCATGGCCTTCCGCCCGCACCAGTTCCACCCGCGCCGCCAGCCGTGCCGCAGCCCCTGACAGCCGCAGGCCCACGTCACGCACCCCGTCCAGCATCGCTTGCGCCACCGCGTCCGGCGGCGCATCCTTCCAAATCCGGTCGTCCAGCACCACCGCGCCAAAGCGCTCCTGCTGGCGCGCCACTACCCGGCGGTCGCGCTTGGACCATTCGCAGGTGTCACTCCAGATGATCTGATCCGCAAACAGCTCACGGATTTCGCCTTGCGAGATCTGCGCCGCCATCCTGATCCTGGCTTCGCGCGGGTTGCCGTCGGTGTCCAGCGCCACGATGAACGGCGCTCCGGCCAGCGTGTCGCTGCTTTCAAGGATCGCGCCCTTGCCGCCGGACAGCACAAACCGCGGCGCGTCGCCCTTGCGCCGCTGGCTAACGCGGTCGGGATAGGCCAGCGCAGCCATCATCGCGTGCGACAAGCCGGCATCGCGGCGGCCTGCCTGTTTCTCCAGCCGCCGCGCCTCGTTCTTGATGCGTTCCGCCACCGGGCGGTTCAGCTGGTACGGGCGGCTGCGCCCGAACCCTTTGGGATCCTTCAACGCCTTCAGCCTCAGGGACAGATCGGCAGGTGCGCCGCGCAGCGGGTCGCGCTCGCCGAGCAGTGCCGCCAGCGGCGCGGCGGCAGGACCGGCGGTGAGCAGCATATGGCCAAGACGCGGATGCAACGGCAGGGATGAGAGCGCCTTGCCATGTTCGGTGATCCGGCCCTGCGCATTCAAAGCGCCCAGCATCTGCAGCAGCGCTTGCGCTTCGGCCAACGCGCCGGCAGGCGGCTGGTTCAGGAAAGAGAGGTCCTCCGGCGCCGCGCCCCACAAGGCCAGTTCCAGCGCAAGATCCGTGAGGTCAGCGCTTTCAATCTCGGCCGGCGGGAACCCCATCAGCGCGCCTTCCTCACCCTTGGTCCACAGCCGGTAGCAGATACCTTCGGCGACCCGCCCCGCGCGGCCCTGGCGCTGGGTCGCCTCGGCGCGGGTCACTTTCTCTGTCACCAGCCGCGACATGCCGGAGCCGGGATCGAACCGCGCGCGGCGTGCCTGGCCCATATCCACCACCACCCTGATATCCTGAATGGTCAGCGAGGTCTCGGCAATCGAGGTCGCCAGCACCACTTTGCGCCCGGTCTGCTCAGGCTGAATGGCCGCGCGCTGCTCGGCAAAGGGCAGGGCGCCGAACAGCGGGCGGATATGGCAGTTGCCCGGCAGGCGTTTGGCCAAAGCACCTGCGGCGCGGCGGATTTCACCCTCGCCGGGCAAGAACGCCAGAATGCCGCCGCCGGTCGCCCGGGTCTCTTTCTCGGCCTGCAACACCAGATCGGTCAGCGCGTCCACGCGGCGGGCCTGGGCAGGCAGGGGGCGCTCCAGCCAGCGGGTCTCCACCGGATAGCTGCGCCCCTCAGACGTCACCAACGGCGCGTCCAGCAATGCCGCCACGGGGGCCGCATCCAGGGTTGCCGACATGGCGACAAGGATCAGGTCATCGCGCAGCGCGCCCGCCACCTCCAGGCACAGCGCCAGCCCCAGATCGGCGTTCAGGGAGCGCTCGTGGAATTCATCAAAGATCACCGCGCCGACGCCAGGCAGGTCCGGGTCCGACTGCAGCATTCGCGTCAGGATGCCTTCGGTCACCACCTCGATCCGTGTCGCCTTGGAAACCTTGGCGTCACCGCGCACCCTGTAACCGACGGTCTGGCCGGGTTTCTCCCCCAGCGTCTCCGCCATCCGCTCCGCAGCCGCACGGGCGGCCAGGCGGCGGGGCTCCAGCATCACGATGCGGCCCCGGATCAGCCCGGCCTCCAGCATCGCCAGCGGCACCCGTGTGGTCTTGCCTGCACCGGGCGGCGCCTGCAGCACGGCACGGCCGTGGGCGCGCAGGGCGTCCAGCAGGTCGGGGAGGGCGTCTTCGATCGGCAATCTGGTCATGCCGCCTTATCGCCAAAGGCAGCGGTCAGGTCCAGCGGCCAGTCCGCACGAAGAGAACTTGCGCAAACCGGGGCAAGCGCGGCGGATTTGCCGCCTTTCCTGCCGCGTCTGCTGATGTAGGTTGTGCGGCAAACGGCAGGGACTGGACTTTGCGGGCGGCCTTGCGCCAAGGTCCGCCCATCACGACAGGAAGACGCGCATGGATACCGAACAGCTGAAGCAAAAGATCCTCGATGGCGACCGGCGGGGGCTGGCCCGCGCCATAACCCTGGTGGAAAGCGGCCGCGCGGATCACCGTGCCAAGGCGCAGGAACTGCTGTCGGAGCTGGCAAAACACAAGCGCCAGTCGCTGCGCATCGGCCTTTCGGGCACGCCTGGTGTGGGCAAATCCACCTTCATCGAAAGCTTCGGGATGATGCTGACCGGGCTGGGCCTGCGGGTTGCGGTGCTGGCGGTGGATCCCAGCTCCGCCCGTTCCGGCGGGTCCATTCTGGGCGACAAGACCCGGATGGAACGCCTCAGCCGCGACAAAAACGCCTTTATCCGCCCGTCCCCCAGCCAAAGCCATCTGGGCGGCGTTGCCCGCCGCTCGCGCGAGGCGGTGGCGTTATGCGAGGCGGCGGGGTTCGACGTGGTGCTGATCGAAACTGTCGGCGTCGGCCAGTCGGAAACCGTGGTGGCCGAGATGTCCGACCTGTTCCTCTTACTGCTGGCGCCTGCGGGCGGTGATGAGCTGCAGGGAGTGAAGCGCGGCATCATGGAAATGGCCGACCTCATTCTGGTCAACAAGGCCGACGGACCCCTGAAACCTGTCGCGACCCGCACCTGCGCGGACTACGCCGGTGCCCTGCGCCTGTTGCGCAAGCGCCCGCAGGATCCCGAGGGCTACCCCAAGGCGCTGATGGTCTCGGCCGTCGAAGAACACGGGCTGGAACAGGCCTGGGAGGAGATGCAGGCGCTCACTGCCTGGCGCCGGGACAACGGCCATTGGGAGCGGCGGCGCGCGGATCAATCCTGTTATTGGTTCGATCAGGAAGTGCGCCAGGCGCTGCTGGCGCGGCTGCATACCGCCAGTGCCCAATCCGCTATGGCAGAGCTGTCCGGCCAGGTGGCCAAGGGTGCGCTGACTCCTGCGGCGGCGGCGCAGCAGATGCTGCAGGACCATCTGAAGGGCTGACCGCCATGCAGGAAGCCCGGGTCTTTGACGGTGATAAGCTGCGCGCCTCGCTGTTCAACGCGGGGGCTGAACGCCTGTTTGTGACCTTCCGCCAGCGGGTTGCTGTGGCGGGCGGATTCGAAGCCCGCGGCCCGGTCAAGAACATGACGCAGCACGGCTATGCCCACCTGCATATCCAGCCCCGCAACAACGACTGGTATGTGAACAGCGAAACCCAGGCGCTGTCCCGCAGCCTGAAAGATCTGACCAAGGGCTATAAGGATGTGTCCGCAATGGGGTTCTCCATGGGCGGCTACGGCGCCTTGCGGTTTTCCTCGGCTCTGCGCCTGAACCGGCTGATCGCCGTCTCCCCGCAATACACCATAGCGCAGGGCGTGGTGCCCCATGACCGCCGCCGCAAAGAGGCTGCGGCCTTTGATGACGCGCTGGGCGATCTGGTCCGTTTTGGCCGCCACGGCGTTCGGGGCATGGTTCTGTTCGACCCGTTCCGCAAGATGGACCTGAACCACGCGCTGTATATCCAGGCGGTGTTTCCGAACCTGCAATTGTGCCGCCTGTCCTGCGGCGGCCATCCTGCCAGCCAGGTGATCCGCGAGGGCGGCAGTTTCTGGGATCTGCAGTCGATGCTGCACACGGGACCGCTGACCGCGGCGCGGGTTCTGGACCTGCACCGGGAGCGCCGCAGGCGTTCGCAGACCTATTGGCAGCGCTTAGCGCGGGTTGCGCGCCAGCGCGGCAGGCCGCAGCTTGGGGCCGCTGCGGACGCCCGGCTTGAAGGGCTTGCAGGCGAACAGGAAAACGGGCAGTAAGCCCCTCAAGAAAGCTGAGTTGAATCACTTGACGCTGTTGCTGGTTGATCGTATGAGCAGCGGACCAGTTTTCGGGCGCAGCCAATGGCAGCGCCCCTTGTGATTTGGTCCGGAGCTGCTCCGGACTTCCAGAAACGAAGGATGATGATATGTCGCGCCGTTGCGAACTGACCGGAAAAGGCCCGATGACTGGCAACAATGTCAGCCACGCGAAAAACAGAACCCGCCGCCGGTTTCTGCCGAACCTGAATGATGTGACCCTGCAGTCCGAGACCCTGGGCCGCGGCGTCAAGCTGAAGATCTCCGCAGCTGCGCTGCGCTCGGTTGATCACCGTGGCGGCCTGGACGCCTTCCTGGCAAAAGCCAAGAACGAAGAGCTGTCCGACAACGCACTGAAAGTGAAAAAAGAGATCGCCAAGGCACAAGCCGCCCAGGCCTGATAGACTTGGCTTGATCGAACTGGCCTGATCCTTTCACTGGATTACAGTTACAGACACCGCGCATGAGCAATCATGCGCGGTGTTTGCGTTCGCGCAATCTGCCGCGGCAAAGCCCCTTGCAGCGTGGGTGCCGCACAGGCATATCTTCTGGTGATGAAACACTTTTCATGCATTTACTTAGGCCTGTTCCTGGTCTTTGCGGTCGCTCTGACTGCGCATAGCGCCGCCGCGCGGCAAGGCGCGCGGGATGCGGTCGGGCAGATAGTGATCTGCACCGGCATGGGGCCGGAAGTTATCTATGTGGACAGCGAAGGCCAGCCGGTCCAGCCGCCGCACAGCTGCCCCGATTGCGTGATGCATCTGCTGGACGCCGTGGCGCCGCCTGCCGGTTTTCCGGTACCCGGGCAGTTGGTGGGCCGCCTGGATGCGGTTTCGGAAAATGCTGCTATCGGCAGCTATTGCGAGCCAAGTGCCACAGCCCGTTCGCCGCCTGCGGCTTGACCGCAGAAAAGCATTACACCCGAAATTCAATCACTTGCTTATGAGGAGACAGACAATGTCCCTGAAATCCGTATTCCTTGCCGCCGCTGCAGCGGCCGCTCTGGCCGGGCCCGCCTTTGCTGACGGCGCCCACAAGATTATGGTCCATGACCAATACGCGCGGGTGTCCTCGCCCACCGCCAAGGCCGGTGCGGCCTTCATGGAGATCATGAACCAGACCCATGCAGATGACCGGCTGATTGATGTCCGCTCGGATGTGGCCGCCAGGGTGCAGCTGCACACCCACAAGGAAGATGAAAACGGCGTCATGAAGATGATGCATGTTGAAGAGGGCTTTGCCATTGCCGAGGGCGATACCCATATGCTGAAGCGCGGCGGCGACCACATCATGTTCATGGGGCTGAACCAGGCGCTGAACCACGGCGATGTGGTCAAAGTCACGCTGGTGTTCGAAACCGCAGGCGAGGTCGAAATCGAAGTGCCGGTGGATCTGGAGCGCAAGGCCGAAGGCCACGGCGGCCACTCGAACTGACCAGGCACGATAGGGTAGGGCGGGCGCGGCGTCAGGCTGCGCTGCAGCCCTCCTTCGCGCCCAAAGCCCGCCGCTTGGCGGGCTTTTTGGTGTCCAGGATCAGCCCAGCAGCTCTGCCACCCAGGCCGGAACGGTTTCGCTGGCCGGGCCAAAGCGGCGCTCGGCAAAGCGGGAGGCGGTGGCTGAAGGCTCCAGGTTCAGCTCCACCGTATGGGCGCCCGCCAGATACGCCTCATCGACAAAGGCCGCCGCCGGGTAGACCTCGCCCGAAGTGCCAATGGCGGCAAACACATCCGCCGCCGCCAGATGCGCAAAGATCTCTTCCATGAAATAGGGGATCTCTCCGAACCAGACCACATCCGGCCTGCCTGCAGGGGCAGCGCAGGCAGGGCAGGGCTGGCCTGTTTGCATTACCAGCGGTGCTGTCCAGTTATGGCCGCAAGCGGCACACAGGGCGCCTGCCAGCGTGCCGTGCATATGCAGCACCTCCGCCGCGCCGCCGGCCACGTGCAGCCCGTCCACATTCTGGGTGACAATGACCACCTCGCCCGCATGTTCAGCCTGCAGCCGCGCCAGCGCCTGATGCGCCGCATTGGGCCGGGCCTCAGCCGCCTGGGCGCGGCGGGCGTTGTAAAAGCGATGCACCAGATCCGGGTTGCGGGCAAAACCTTCGGGCGTTGCCACATCCTCGATCCGGTGCTGCGCCCACAGGCCCCCTTCGTCGCGGAAAGTACCCAGCCCGCTTTCGGCGGAAATCCCGGCACCGGTCAGGATGACAATCTTCTGCGCGCTCTTTCCCATCGCCCCGGAACCTCATATCACTGCCCCTGTTCAGCAGGAGCCATGTCCCAATGCCTACCCGTATTCTGTTTGTCTGCCTAGGAAACATCTGCCGCTCCCCGGCGGCCGAGGGCGTGTTCCGCGCGCTCTGCCCCGCAGCGGAGACTGACAGCGCCGGCACCGCCTCCTATCACGCGGGCGAGCCGCCATATGGCCCGATGCAGGCGGCGGCGAGGGCGCGGGGGCTGGATATCTCGGACCTGCGCGCACGCCAGTTCCGGCGGGATGATTTCGCAGCCTTCGATCTGATTATCGCAATGGATGCCAGCAATCTGGAGAATATCGAGGCCCTGCGTCCGGCAGACAATGAAACACCGGTGCGCCTGTTCACGGACTACGCGCCGGAAACCGGCGCCGACCATGTGCCCGACCCTTACTATACCCGCGATTTCGACGGTTGCCTGGATCTGATCGAGCAGGCCGCCAACGGCCTCAGGGCGGCGCTCTGACTTAATCGGCGATCACCCGGAAGCCGCCTGCCAGGAACGGCAGCTGCTGCACCGCCGGATCGATCATCTGGGTCTGCACCAGGCGGCGCAGGGTTTCCGCCACGTCACGCGGCACCCGGTCGGCCCAATCGGCAGCGGTGAACAGCGAGATCGTCCGCGACATCTCGCCAAAGGGCAGCGGAAAGGCGTCGATCTGATCGTGGAAGCGCGCCGCCCGCATATAGCCCAGCGGGGTGGTGACCGCCCAGCCGATCCGCCGTGCCACCATCGCCATCAGTGCCAGATGCGAGCCGACCTCAAAGCGGTCCTCGAACTCCAGCTTCTGGCGCACCAGCAGCCCCTCGATCTGCTGCGAGATCAGCTGCTCGCGCGCGTAGCGCAGGAACGGTAAATCCTGCAGCTGCTCCGCCGCCTGCGCCGCATCGGACAAGGCGCCGCGCGGCGCCACCAGGATGAAAGGATCGCGCACCAGCGGGTATTCCACCAGCCCCTCGTGCAGCCCGCCGGCGGTGGCGGCAACCGCGATATGCAGCTCTCGGGCCTCCATCGCCTGCACGATGTCATGGCTGGAGGCGGTGATCATCTTGAACCGGCATTGGGTCAGGCTGTCCGCAAGGATGGTCGCCAGCCGCGGCGTCAGGTCATTGTCGAAATCATCAATCAGACCGATCGACAACGCCTGTAAGTGGCTGAGATCCATCACCGTCAGCTCGCTCTGCGCCAGCCGCAGTTCCGACAGCACCGCCTCGGTCCGGGCCAGGAAACTGCGCCCTGCGGCGGTCAGCACCATCGGGCGGCGGCCGTGGTCGATCAATTCGCTGTCCAGCGCCTTTTCCAGATTGCGCATCTGCTGGCTGACCGCGGGCTGGCTGAGACCGGTGATTTCCGCCGCTTGCGCCACCGAACCAGTCTTGGCCAGCGCCTCGAACACTTCCAGCCCGCGCAGGGTAACACCTTTGATCAACATGCAATCGCTCCAATACCTTAGGCCGTTTGTTCCGCGTTGCAGCTGCCTGGTCAAGGGGGGCAAAGCGGCAGCCTTTCCCCCTTGCGAAAATGCCGCAGCGCAGATGCATCAAAACAGGCAAAGGCGCCCGCGGGGCGCCTTTGCATTGCCGTGCGGCTTAGGAATGAAGAGAGCGGGCTCAGCCGCAGCTGCGCGCCGCGTGATCGCCAAAGGCCTTGTAGCGCAGCCACAGCCGTTCGTCAGTCCGGCTGGAGGACTGGCGCACCACCTGCGCCTGATGCGGATCGCCAAACCATTTCGAGACGGTCTTGCGCTCGGCCCGTGTCAGGCTGCGGTTGGCCACTTTCTGGATGCAGCTGCACAACCCGGGCGAGGCCGCGGTGCGGTCCGATTGGCGGCAGGCGCGCTCAATCGCGCCGGCTTCAGCGCCGGCGGGCGCCAATGCGGTGAGGAACCCGGCGCAAAGCGCGGCGGTCAGGAGGAATTTCATCTGGCTCGTGCCCCGTTTTTTGACAAGCGGGTCTGCTGCCCGCGGAATTACCCGCAGTATGCCAAAAGCCAAAGCGTGTTTCAATCATGGTAAACGGAGTGCTGAGAGGTTCGGAGCGCCGTTGTCTGCGGCGCCCCGGGCGGTGTCCTGTCTCAGGCCTGGTTCGGCCCGCGCAGGGCGCGGATTGCCTGGCGCACGGCTTTCCAGTCCGCCGCCTCGTCGTCCTTGCCGGCTTCTTCGCAGGCGCGCATCTTCTGCGCGGCCTCCAGCTCGGCCTTGTCGCCATGCGCGCTGTAGAGCGCGCGGGCATACTCGGTCGCTTTGATTGCATCCATGCGGGTCGTCCTCCTTTGCTGTGTTTCCCGCCAGAGGGGCGCGCGTTTCGCGGAATGAGGTGAGTATAGCGCATTTTGGCCCCGTGCGCAGGGAGAGCGGAGAATTTGAGGCGTTTGGAGTGCGGAGAGGGAAGCGCCTGTCATCAAGTTAGCGCAGCCGGGCATAACAGAACAAGGAGGGCCGCGCCCGGTCCGAGGGTGGGTGCATAGCGCCCTCCCGTGGGGGCGGATCGGACGCTGCCCGGCGTGCCGCCGGGCAGGAGATTGATTTAGAGGACGCCGAGCAAACGCAGGCCCAGCGAAACCAATTTGACCAGCAATTCGGAGACGGCATACGCTGCCAGCCCCATAGTGGCTATGCGATGCACTTTGCCGTCATGTGCAGCGTTCAGCTTTTCCCAAAGCGGCGCCATCTTCGAACTTCTGCTGAAAATCCGTGTCGCAGCATCCGCGCCCGGCAGTTTTGGCGCGCCGTTGGGCAGCGGCAGCAGTGCATCGTTGATCAGCTCAGGAATGTCCTGTTCGAAATCTTCCGCCAGTTCCGGCTCGCTGATGGCCGCCAGCACAGGCAGTGCCTTTTCCAGCAACTGTTTGTCTTCGGGCGTAAGCGCCTTGAACGCCTGCTGGGCAAGCTGATCGCGGTTGGCGGTCACCTCCGGGTGATTGGCCCGGATGCCGCGCACGCTTTCCTCCACCGCGTTCAGCAGGGCGAGGTTGTCCTCATTGTCCGGCAATTCGCGGCTGTCATGCAACTGCCCGCGCAGGCTGCCCGCCACCCGGGTCAGGGTCAGCTCTGCATTCTGCGGGTCGTCTTTGTATTTGGTCAGCACCCGATTGAGTTTACGCACATCGCCCGAGCGTTCCGCCAGCCCGTTATGGCCGCCAAGGCAATCCTCCAGCGCGTCGCTGATCTGCGACAGCAGGGCGGACATATAGGGCGCGTTCTCGACCGCGATCGGCACCGCGCGGAACTTGCCGGTCTCCGGGTTCAGCTCGATGGCCTCCGCCATCGGCAGCTTTTCAGAGAGCATCTCTGCCTTGATGCGCTCGATTTCGGTGGCGATGGCTTCCGGGCCTGCATCCCAGATTGGATCGTCGATCAACGCGACCCGGCGTTGGAGGTCCCAGTCGAGCGGTTTGCCGTCGAGGAAACCCTGGTACCAGTCGCGCCAGAAGGACCAGCAGTCGTGCGACAGTTTTTCTTGCCAGTTCAATGTCCCAAATGAACTTGTAAGCTTTCGATTGAAAAGCTGCTTTGGCTTGTCGGGAAGCCGCTCTAGCTCTTGCCTGACCCGTTGAACTTCACGCAGGTAAGACGCAGCTGCAAAAAATGAAAAGTAGTGGGCAAGGATATCAGCCGTCGACGGTTCGGAAGTGTGTGCAGAAAGCCGTAGAGCAATGTCTTCCGCTAAAATTGTGACGTTGCCGTTCGGTAGCCAAATGCCCAGTCGCTTTGAAGTTTCCTTCACCTGGGCAATTGCCGTTTCGACAGAAGACGCCAAAGTCAGGTCAGTTAAAGCGTTTAGGCAACAGCATTGCGTGATGAGGCTGCGAAGATGCGATAAAAAGTACATGTTGGCTTCAGCGCCTTCGTCTGGGGAAGGCAGCCCAGCGGCTAATAGCGGCAACGCGCTGAGCGCCGTGCGAACTAGAAGCACGTTTTGGAATGATTCAGCGGCGTGTGTATCGAGCTCGGCGGTTAGTAGCTGAAACAATGTCTCTAGCTCGTTGCTAGACTGGTCGTCCGTTTCCATTCAATCCACCTTGACCAAACCCCGAATCCAAATCATATCCCCTTGCATGACAGAGCTCGCCAAAATCCGCAATTTCTCCATCGTCGCCCACATCGACCATGGCAAATCCACCCTCGCCGACCGGCTCATCCAGGAGACCGGCACGGTGAAGGACCGCGATATGAAGGAACAGCTGCTCGACTCGATGGATATCGAGCGCGAGCGCGGGATCACCATCAAGGCCAACACCGTCCGCATCGACTATACCGCCGATGACGGCGACACCTATGTGCTGAACCTGATCGACACCCCCGGCCACGTCGACTTTGCCTATGAGGTCTCCCGCTCGATGCGCGCGGTCGAAGGCTCGCTCTTGGTGGTCGACAGCTCGCAAGGGGTCGAGGCGCAGACCCTGGCCAATGTCTATCACGCGATGGAGGCCGACCACGAGATCGTGCCGGTGCTGAACAAGATCGACCTGCCGGCCTCCGACTGCGACCGGGTAGCGGAACAGATCGAGGATGTGATCGGCATCGATGCTTCGGGCGCCATTCAGGTCTCGGCCAAAACCGGCCAGGGCATCCGTGAAACGCTGGAAGCCATCGTGCAGCATCTGCCCGCCCCCAAAGGCACCCGCGACGCGCCGCTGAAGGCGATGCTGGTGGACTCGTGGTACGACGCCTATCTGGGCGTGATCGTGCTGGTGCGGGTGATGGACGGCACCCTGAAAAAGGGCATGCGGGTCAAATTCATGTCCAACGACACTCTGCACCATGTGGACCGCATCGGCGTGTTCCGCCCGGAAATGCAGATGATCGACTCTCTGGGCCCCGGCGAGATCGGCTTCCTTACCGCGTCGATCAAACAGGTGCGCGACACCCGCGTCGGCGACACCATCACCAACGACCGCAACGGCACCGAAGACGCGCTGCCGGGTTTTAAACCCGCCCAGCCGGTGGTGTTCTGCGGCCTGTTCCCCGTCGATTCAGCCGAGTTCGAAGACCTGCGCGATGCCATCGACAAGCTGGCCCTGAACGACGCGTCTTTCAGCTTTGAGATGGAAACCTCCGCCGCCCTCGGCTTTGGCTTCCGCTGCGGCTTCCTGGGCCTGTTGCACCTCGAAGTGATCCGCGACCGGATTGAGCGCGAATACAACATCGAGCTGATCACCACCGCGCCAAGTGTGATCTACCATGTCTACATGAAGGACGGCGAGAAGACCGATCTGCACAACCCCGCCGACATGCCTGACATGTCCAAGGTCGACCACATCCAGGAGCCGCGCATCAAGGCGACGATCCTGGTGCCCGACGACTACCTCGGCGATGTGCTGAAACTCTGCCAGGAGCGCCGCGGCATCCAGGAAGACCTGACCTATGCCGGCTCCCGCGCCATGGTGGTCTATGACCTGCCCCTGAACGAGGTGGTGTTCGACTTCTACGACCGTTTGAAATCGGTGACCAAGGGCTATGCCTCCTTTGACTACCAGATGACCGGCTACCGCGAGGATGCGCTGGTCAAAATGTCGGTGCTTGTGAACGACGAGCCGGTGGACGCGCTGTCGATGATGGTGCACCGCGACCGCGCCGAAATGCGCGGCCGGGCGATGTGCGAAAAGCTGAAAGAGCTGATCCCGCGCCACATGTTCAAGATCCCGATCCAGGCGGCCATCGGCGGCAAGGTGATCGCCCGCGAGACCCTCTCGGCCCTGCGTAAGGACGTGACCGCGAAATGCTACGGCGGCGACGCGACGCGGAAGCGCAAGCTGCTGGACAAGCAGAAAGCGGGCAAGAAGAAGATGCGCCAGTTCGGCAAGGTGGATATCCCGCAAGAGGCGTTTATTTCCGCCCTCAAAATGGACAGCTGAGCACCGTCTAGGAAACGCTCCGGGGGAGCGTTTCAGGTGCGAAGGGGCGGAGCCCTGTCAGCCATTCGAGGGCGCGCGGGCGAAAGCGGTTGGCACAGCCAACTGCGTGCCCGCACCCTAGTGTTCTGCGGTGGAAACAACTCTAAATCGATTGCAACACGGGGCCTAGGCCCCGTTTTTTGTTGCGGAGCTTTCCAAAGTCCCGCCCGGCCGAGAGGCCGGGCCGCGCCCGATCCGGCCCCACGGGCGGGCATGGCCCTGCAAAATCAAAGAAGCGGAGGTGGGTGAATGCGGTAGGTGCTGGTAATGGAAAGCCAACACGGCCCGCACTTCCTGGCGTACTAGTAGCCGACAGGCTCTGTTCGAGCTATCATAGATAGCGAACATTAACCCCAGCTTCGCTAAAGAGCTGTTCTGAAATGTTCATGCTTTGGCCAAATTTTTGGTCAGCCTCAGGACGCTTCCTAGTCGCTAATTCAATAATGCCGGATTGGATAATAGCGCGGGAACAGTCCGCGCAGGGGTAGTGATTTGCGTACATTTTTGAGTTTCGAAGGCTTATGCCTGCTCTGGCAGCATTGAAAATTGCATTGCGTTCCGCGTGCTCAAACCAGAAGTATTTTTCGCCGCTGGTTCGGTCGTGTCGGTTTTCTTCCAGCGCTGAAACGCCACGCGGCAAGCCGTTGTAGCCTGTGGACAAGATTGTGTTGCCTTCTCCAACAATAACGCAGCCAACTTTCCGTCCGCGGTCTTCGCTCCATTCAGCGATTGTTTCACATAGCTCCATGAAGCGCTTGTCCCAGATGGCGAGCTTGTTATCAATGGCACTGCCAATGGTAGAACTGAATGGAGAAGTCATGCTAGTCACCGAGAAGCATATTGAAGAGAGAGGGCTCGTTTCTCCTGCCTGGCAGATAAGAACAAAAAACTCCACATGTGATCTTACGATTGGAGAGATTTTTCCAATGGGTATAAGGCCGCAGAACTGGGTCAAGGGAACTAGAGAGTTCACTTTGAAGCCTGGTCACATGGTTTCTGTTGTGACAGCCCAAAAGCTCACTCTTCCTGGCAACGTTACAGGTTTGGCGACGCTGGTGACCAGCCTAACGCAAAAAGGAATTCTGTGTTTGAACGTTGGGGTTGTGGATCCTGGCTATGATGGTCCGTTGAGCGCAATGCTGGTGAATTTTTCAAGTGTAGAACGCGAAATTTCTGTCGACCTGCGTCTGTTCCGTGTTCTGTTCTTTGAACACGCGAACGTATTGAATTTGGAGAAATTCACACAGCATCCAGTGACATATTCATGTGCCATTGATGCGCGAAGCCGACACCAGTTTTCAGAGACATTTCTTAATGTTCAGGGGGTTATGAACCTTGCGCGCAAGGAATCCTGGAAGACCGTTGGAGCGTCTATCTTGTTGAATTGGCTTCCCATTCTGGCGCTATTGGCCGGTGTCGCAGGTGCTGTATTCGGCGGACTTGCATTTTTTAGCCCTAGTTAACTCTTGTTCCGTTTTCCCCCGGTCGCCAGGCCGGGCAGCGCCCGACCCTCCCGTCAAACCGCAGGTTTGCCTCTGGCAAACGGGGAGGAGGCTTCGCACCCGCCCAGGGTCAGGCGCTGCCCTCAGCGTACCAAAACAGCCTGACCACCCCGGCCAAAACCCGCCGAACCCCATGCGCCAAGCTCCGCCGGTTCCGCCCTCCCGCCGCCGCCCAGGCTGAAAACCCGCCGCAAAAATGCTATCCTCCGCCCAGCCAAACTTTCGGAGGATGGCCCCATGACCACCAAAACAGTGAAACTCTCCACTCTGGCCGCGGCGCTGTGCCTGCTGGCGGCGCCGGCGTTTTCCGGCCAGTGCCCGGCGGATATCGCCAAGATCGACGCGGCGATTGCGGCAGGAACTGCCCTCAGCGAGGATGACCTGGCCGATGTTCAGGACATGCGCGACGAGGGCCAGGCATTGCATGACGGCGGCGATCATGCAGCCTCGGTCGCTATTCTGGCTGAAGCCAAGATGATGCTCGGGATCGAGTGACCGCACACCAAAAATGCCCGGCCCCGGAACGCAAAACGGAAGCCGGGCGTTGCTGTCTCATATTCATTGGGCTTACAGCGCGTCCTGCACGTCTTGCGCCGCGCCGCTGATCGCTTGGCCGGCTTTGGAAATGTCGCGCCCCGCGCCCTTGGTGGTCTCGCAGGCGGCCAGCCCCAGCAGCATCAGCGCACACGCAAAAATCCTGATCATCGTCTAAGGCTCCTTATATCTGCCCGGTTCTTTGCCGGGATATCTAGCAAGCCGTCCCGGCGCAGGCCAGCGCTATTGCCGGGGCAGGGCGGTGCCTGCAGCGCGGTTTACCAAAAATTGCAACTTATAAGGTAGTGCAATCCCCGGAAATCGCGAGTATCTTGACCTGGATCAAGGCTGTAGCTTTGACCCCGCGGCACGTTGTGCGAAATTTTAGCTGGAGGGCATGTACTATGGATTTTTCCGCCAGAAAACAAACCCTTGAGGTGCGTCGTATGGCGCTAGCGGGCACCCTGGCGAATGCCGGTCTTGCACCGGACGCCATGCAGATGGGGTCTGCCCGGCGAGCCGGGGCAGGGCATGCCGGCTCTATCGCGTTCCCTGCCAAGGCCGGCCTGGAAGAGCTGCGCCGCATCGATGCCGCTTTGGCCCGTCTGCGCGAGGGGTCGTATGGCTATTGCCGGATTTGCGGCGACAACATCACCGATGACTGGCTGGACCAACGCCCGGCCTCGCCCTTTTGCAAAAGCTGCGCGCTCTGACAGCCGGCGCCTGACCGGACCCGGCGGCTGCGGGACGCGGCGGCGCCCTGTGCAAGCCACAGAATGCTAACCGTAGACAGATCCGGGATCTGCATCAGCCAGGGGGCAGCCGCCCCGCTGGCTGATGCCGGTTCTGCACCGCGCCCGTTGTCCTGCTGCAGCGCTGCACTACTTTAGGACTTCGCGCAAAAGGCCCCGTTGCCGTGCCGGCCGGGATATGTCACAACCTGCCTGACCGACTGAACAAATGAGTTTAGCAGATGCCAGA
Organism: Leisingera sp. F5; assembly: GCF_001593695.1. Taxonomy (NCBI): domain Bacteria; kingdom Pseudomonadati; phylum Pseudomonadota; class Alphaproteobacteria; order Rhodobacterales; family Roseobacteraceae; genus Leisingera; species Leisingera sp. F5. The sequence goes on from NZ_LUKH01000036.1 coordinate 35,277, forward strand.
TTTCACTGAGCGCCGCCGCATGATGGTGGACACCCAGATCCGTCCGTCGGATGTCACCAAATACCCGATCATCGAGGCGATGCTGGAAGTCCCGCGGGAACAGTTTGTCCCGGACTCGCAGCGCGAGGCGGCTTATGCGGATCAGAACGTGAAACTGGGCGGCACCCGGGTGCTGATGGAGCCGCGCACCCTGGCCAAGATGCTGGACGCGGTGGATCTGCAGAACGACGAACTGGTGCTCGATGTGGCCTGCGGGCTGGGCTATTCCACCGCTGTGGCCGCCCGGGTGGCGCAGATGGTGATCGGCGTCGAAGAAGATGAGGACATGGCCGCTGACGCGCAGGAGCTTCTGTCTGAAACCGGCGCGGACAATGCGATCGTGCATACCGGTCCGCTGGCGGAAGGTGCTGCCGAACACGGGCCCTACGACGTGATCCTGGTTGAGGGCGGCGCTGAGCAGCTGCCTGCGGGATTGCTGGGCCAGCTCAAGGACGGCGGCCGGATCGCGGCTCTGATGATGACCGGCGCGCTCGGTGAGGTGAAAATCGGCTACAAAAGCGGCGCCCGGATTTCCTGGCGGTTTGCCTTCAATGCCAGCGCCCCGGTACTTCCGGGGTTTGCGGCTGCGCGTGAATTCGCGCTCTGACCCGCAGGGCGCGGCATTGCGTCTCTAGGGATGCTGCCGTTAGATTGAACAAGAGGCCGGGCGCCGTGCAAAGGAGCGCCCGGAGTGCAGATAAAAACCACCGCGGCTGGCGGCGCGGCAAAAGATAAGGCAACCGATGCGAATGAAATTTCCGGCGAGTGTGTTTAAGGCTTTTGTATTTGCCGGCGGTGTGACAGCCACGGCGCTGCTGCCGCTGAAGGCCGCGGCGGACAACCTGTCCGACGCGATGATCGGCGCCTATAAGACCAGCGGTCTGCTGGATCAGAACCGGGCGCTGCTGCGGGCTGCTGATGAGGACGTGGCCATTGCCGTGTCCCGGTTGCGACCGCTGATCCAATGGACACTCACCGCCAGCCATACCTATTCCCGCAGCATCAACCAGTTCGGCAACTTCAACGAGTTCACCAACAACGATCTCGGCACCCAGATTCAGCTGACCCAGCTGCTGTATGACGGCGGCGAAACGCGTTTGCGCAAACAGGCGGCCCAGGAACTGGTGCTCGCGGCGCGCCAGCAGCTGCTCAGTGTTGAACAGTCGGTGCTGATATCCGCCGTTCAGGCCTATGTCGGGGTCCTGCAGGGGCAGGAAAATGTCGCCTTGCGCCGCAACAACCTGCGTCTGCTGCTGGAAGAACTGAAGGCGGCCGAGGACCGGTTTGAAGTGGGCGAGGTGACCCGCACGGACGTCGCCTTGGCTCAAAGCCAGGTGGCGGCGGCCCGCGCCAACCTGACGGATGCCGAGGGAGACCTGCTGACGGCCCGCGCCACCTATCTGCAAATCGTCGGCCACGCGCCTGGCGCGATTGCCGGTCAGCCCCGGCTGCCGTCGCGGGCTGTGTCCATCGACCGGGCGCAGTCCATTGCAGCGCGCAACCAGCCGGACCTGCTGGCGCAGCAGCATGCGGTCAAATCCGCCGACATTCTGGTCCGGGCGGCGGCCAAAGCCTTGGGGCCAAGCGTCAGCTTCCGGGCCACTGCGGGGCTGAGCGAGGATATCAATGACAGCACCGGCACCGACTCGGATGCCTCTGCTTCGGTTACGCTGACCCAAGACCTGTATGCTGGCGGCCGCAACGCGGCGAGCCGGCGGCGGGCCATTGCAAGTGCCGACTCGGAACGCGGTGCTCTGATTAATACCCAGCGCGCCGTGCGCCAGAATGTCAGCTCGGCATATTTCAATGTGGAAACGGCGCGGGCGACCCTGGTGTCCTCCAATGAACGGGTGCGAGCGTCCAAGGTGGCATTTGACGGCATCCGCGAAGAGGCCACCCTGGGGGCACGGACAACGCTGGACGTGCTGCAGGCAGAGCAAGAGTATCTCGATGCGCAGACCGGGGAGGTGAACGCACGCGCCAACCAGGCCATTGCGGCCTATCAGCTGTTGCAGGCGCAGGGTCTGCTCACGGCCGAGCATCTGGGGCTGGCGGTCGAGATTTACGACCCGACGCTTTATTACAACCTGGTTAAGGGTGCGCCTGCACAATACAGCAAGCGCGGCAAGGATCTGGACCGGGTGCTCAAGGCCTTGGGACGTAACTGACAATTCATCCTATCGGTTGTGCGGTGACGGGAAGGCCGCTACACTCTGACTCAAGAGGCAAGAGTGGTTTATAAAATGTCCGACCCAGTTACCCATGCTGAGATCGAAGATGTATTGTCCTCAATCCGCCGCTTGGTGAGTGATGACAGCCGCAGCGGTCCTGCTGCGCCGGAGCCTGCAGCCCGGCTGGTTCTGACACCCGCGCTGCGGGTGCAGGAGGACGGTCCTGACAGTCCCCCGGCATCTGATAATTCTGCAACTGATGATCCTGCAGCGGCAGAACCTGAGGCTGTGCCCGGGAGCTCGGGGCAGGCCGGGGGCGGCTCTGAGGCGGCGGTGTTAGCCGGCCCTTCGGAGGTGGCCGGGGACATCGCGTCGGATCTGGAAGCGGAAGCCCCGATAGCCTTCCGGCACCGCAACAGCGTGGCTGGAACCGCATCGCCCTTGGATAACGGGCAGCCGGAGGTGGAGCAGGACTCTGGTTTGCAGTCCATCCAGCCTGATCCGGGCCAATTTGACACCGGATATTTGGGTGCAGACCGCTTGGATCCGGATCACCTGAGTTCAGGCCCGGATGCAGGATCGAAACACCACCAACCGCAAGGCACGCCCGGTGCCGCGACCGACGCGCCTTGGGGCGACCCCAATGCGACGCTTTTTGCCGCTGCCGCGGATGCGGAGCAGCCAGAGGGCGGCACAGACAGTCTTGCTGTGAAAACTCCAGCGGGCAGTCAGGCCCCGGAAGACAGTCAAGCCATTGAAACCGCCGGCGCCCGCGCCGCGTCAGTCGTGCGCAAAATTGCCGAGCTTGAGGCCCGCAGCGCCCGCGGGCAGGAGCAGGAGCCGCAGCAATGGGAGCCGGACAGCCAGACGGAGGCTCCGTTTGCCAGTACTGTCACCGATACCATCGAATGGCGCGACGAACCGCTTTCAGCCCGCGGTTCCGGGCCGCAAGCCGAGGACGGCGCCTTCGCCGCTGGTGATGCGCCGCCGCAGGAAACGGGTGCAGAAGTATTGCCAGGGCCGGGTGTCAACGACGGCAGCGCGGTTGCGAGGGCTGAAACGGTGGCCGAAGCCGCTGTCGCCGGAGCTGCATTGGAAACTCTGGCCGAGTCCGCTGACGGCTATCTTGACGAGGATGCCCTGCGCGATCTGGTGGCCAGCATCGTGCGCGAGGAATTGCAGGGGCCGCTGGGCGAGCGTATCACCCGCAACGTGCGTAAGCTGGTCCGCCGCGAAATCCACCGCGCGCTGGCCGCGCATGATCTGCTCTAGACCCTGCGGCGGCCTGCTGAGCTTGCCCGCGGATGGGATGACGTTCCCAAAGGCGCATTTTGGTGCGCCTTTTTCTTTGGAGCTGTTGTGCAACCGAAGGGCAGGCCACTCTGGAATGTCGCACTGCATGTGAAAAAGGGGCTGCTCCCGCCCGGCGTACGGCTTTTAGCAAAGCCTTCCGCCCGTTGGGCCCGGCGCCGCGCAGAGCGCGGCGCCGGGCCCAAGACCGCAGACGGGTCTGGCCGTGGCCAGAGCAGGCTGCGGACGCGGGAGGGCTTGCCTTGCCCGATGGTGCCTTAGAACGTCACCGGCCGGGACAGCTCCAGCAGCTGGTCCAGATCCATATAGCGTTCCAGATGGTCTGCCAGCGCATCCAGCGTCTCCTCGACTCCGTCCTCGTATCCCGTTTGGCTTTCATGCCCGAGACTGCCCAGGAAGCTGGCGCGGAAGGCATCCGAGGAAAACAGCCCGTGCAGATAGGACCCTTTCACCCGGCCGTCCGCCGAGGCAGCCCCTTCGGTGCGGCCATCAATGCTGAGCCAGGCGCGGGCGCAATCGGCCCCTTCGGTGCGGCCCATATGGATCTCATAGCCGCTCACCGGCAGATTGCCGTCGCGGGTCACTGCCTCGGTCAGCGTGACACGCTTTTCGCCTGCCATCACCGTATGCACATCCAAGAGGCCCAGTCCCTCGACCTTGCCGGGGCGGCCGTCGACGCCCTCGGGGTCATCAATGGTCTTGCCCAGCATCTGATAGCCTCCGCACAGGCCCAGCACATGGCCGCCGCGGCGGCGATGCGCCAGAATGTCGATGTCCCAGCCTTGCGCGCGCAGATAGGCTAGATCGCCAATGGTCGATTTGCTGCCCGGCAGGATCACCAGATCCGCATCGCCAGGCAGGACGCGGCCCGGCGGCACGATCTCCACCGTCACCTGCGGCTCGGCGGCCAGCGGGTCCAGATCGTCGAAATTCGCCATCCGCTCCAGCTGCGGCACCACCACCTTGCAGGCGCCGCCCTTGTGCGAGGTGATGTCCATCATGTCTTCGGCCGGCAGTTTCCAGGCATCCCAGAACCACGGCACCACCCCCAGGCTGGGCCAGCCGGTGCGCGCGGCAATATCGTCCCGACCGCCGTCAAACAGGCTCAGGTCGCCGCGGAACCGGTTCACCATGAAGCCTGCGACCCGCTCCAGATCTTGCGGCTCCAGCACCGCATGGGTGCCCACAATCTGGGCAATCACCCCGCCGCGGTGGATGTCGCCGGCAATCACCACCGGCACCCCTGCCGCGCAGGCAAAGCCCATATTGGCAATGTCATTCTTGCGCAGGTTGGTCTCAGCCGGTGAGCCCGCGCCCTCGATCAGCACAAGATCGGCGTCCGATGCCAGCCGGCGGTAGCTCTCCAGCGCTGCCTCCAGCAGGCCGGTTTTGTCACGCATGAAAGACCCGGCACCTTGGGTGCCGCGGCGTTTGCCCTGCACGATCACCTGCGCGCCAGTATCGGTTTCCGGTTTCAGCAGCACCGGGTTCATATCGGTGTGCGGCGGCCGTTTTGCGGCGCGCGCCTGCAGGGCCTGCGCCCGGCCAATCTCGCCGCCCTCGGGCGTCACCGCGGCGTTGTTCGACATGTTCTGCGGCTTGAACGGTGCCACCTTCAGCCCGCGCCGCACATAGGCCCGCGCCAGCCCAGCCACGATGAGCGATTTGCCGACATTGCTGCCGGTGCCCTGGATCATGATCGAACGCGCCGGTGTCATCCTGCTGCTCCCTGTCTGCGCCCCGTAACTCACGGGCCTGCATAGCAGCTTAGGCAGCGCCGTCCATGGGCGCTGTGCCGCAAGCGGCCCGCAGCAGGCGTGGCGCGACAGGATGACCTGGCGGAAACCCTGGCGTGCAAAAAGAAAAACGCGCCCCCAAAGGGCGCGCTTTTCGGCAATGCGGGGCAGAGGCCTTTTAGGCGGCTTCTGCCTGCGCAGCGTTGCGGCGTTCGCTTTCTTCACGCGACAGCGCAACCGAGGTCCGCACACCGCGGCCCACGAAGTCCATCAGGCCTTCCACAACCCGTTCGTTCGGGTCGATACCGGCGCAGGACAGCACTTCGCGGCCATCGCGCGAGCGTGCCCAGCGGGCAATCTGTTCCGGGCCATTGCCGTATTTCTTGTCGTCGGCGATGGCATCATCCAGTGCGGCCAGGACAACGGCTGCAAACAGTTTGCGGGCGCGGTTGCCTTGCTCGTTATTATAAGCGGTGCCGTCTACGAAATCTCGCATCTCGTATCCCTTGTTGTTCTTGCTATTGCAATTTTCGGCGTAGCGCTGCTTATGGCGGAATTGTGACGATTCGGATAGAGCGCAGATGCATAGCTTTCATGCAAATTGCGCATACCTTATTCACACAGTCTCCATACCATATCCTTGTCTTGCCAGCGATCAGCCTGCCAGATATAGGGTCTTGCAAGTTTTCAACAACCATCCGAAAGGCATTTTCCCATGCCCAAGATCAACGGTAACGAAATCCGTCCCGGAAACGTCCTGGAACATAATGGCGGTTTGTGGGCAGCGGTGAAGGTCGATCACGTCAAGCCCGGCAAGGGCGGCGCCTTTGCCCAGGTCGAACTGCGCAACCTGCGCAACGGCTCCAAGCTGAATGAACGCTTCCGCTCGGCGGACAAGGTCGAGAAGGTCCGGCTGGAACAAAAGGACCAGCAGTTCCTCTATGAAAGCGACGGCATGCTGGTGTTCATGGACACCGAAACCTATGAGCAGATCGAATTGCCGGCAGAGCTGCTGGGCGACCGCCGCCCGTTCCTGCAGGACGGCATGACCATCGTGGTGGAATTCCATGAATCCGAGGCGCTGAATGCCACCGTGCCGCAGAAAGTGACCTGCCAGATCGTCGAGACCGAGCCGGTCGTCAAAGGCCAGACCGCGGCCAATTCCTTCAAGCCCGCGATCCTGGACAACGGCGTCAAGGTCATGGTGCCGCCGTTTGTCGGCCAGGACGAGATGATCGTCGTCAACACCGAGACCATGGAATATTCCGAACGCGCCTGAGCCGCACCGGAGTTGAGAACAGAAAACCCCGCCGGCGCTGCCCTGAAGCATTCCGGGTTTTGGGGCGCAAAATTGGCCCCTGTCGGGATTTCTCTCGGCAGGGGTTTGATTTTTAACGATAAAACTTGATAAGGATCAAGCGCGTTTGCGGGGGTTTTGTCCCGGAGCAACACATCGCAGAAAAATGGGTTTGAGACTTCGGTTTGCCGGGCTTCGGCCAATGCCTCTCTTGGCGCGTGGAGGCCGTCTTGCCGGAACGAAAGAGGAAAAGGGCTCTCTCGTGGTCAAGTCTATTGCGCAACTCTCGTTGGAGGTAGTGTATCCTCCGGCCGGATCAAAGATCAGCCTCAATACCTGCGCCGGTCCAGATTGCGGCAACTATGGCGTTGAGCCGGATTTCTCCATCCCGGATTTCTCCATCCCGGATTTCTCCATCCCGGTGTTCCAAGGACCGAACGCTGCGCAGCGAAACCTCGCAGCGCCCACCAGAATTCCTGCGCTCGCCAGCGGAGTTGGAAACTGCACGCTCAGCGCTGATGACAGGACCCAACGGGTTTCCCAAGCCTTCGAATACAAGGATGATCCGCGTCACTGGGATGATGGCCGGCAATTTGTTTGCCATCACCAGAAGAGAAACCGCACCTGCGAGATTTCATTCAACCTCCTTTCCAGTTCACACTTCGAGGACGAGTTCGACCGCTTGGAAACACAAAGTGGGAAGATTGAGGGGCCGGTTTGCGGGAATTGCGGCACAAGATACCTGGAGCGCCCGGAGGAGTTCATCTTCAACGGCACTCACGGCAAGACCGCCGCAGGAGGGAACCGAAGAAAATCGAAACCAGCAGCGTTTCGGATCATCCATCACCCCTGCAAAGGAAAGCCTGGAGCGAGGCTGCCGGTTTCTCTCGGTCACCAGAATCAGAAAAATCGACACGGCAATGTTCGCCGCTCCGTGCGCTGGTCAATGACGCCAGCATCGTCGGCTTGCGCAGGTTGCTGGCAGATCCCGGCACTGGAAAGTGGACGTGTCACGGAATTGTTCCGCTCCTTTGACTTGGTATTTTGCCGCAAAGGAGAGACATCATGGCACCGAAACCAACCCCGGAATTCCGCGCCGAAGCAGTGCGCGCAGCGTTGACGAGCGGGCTGCCGCGTA
>NZ_LUKH01000037.1:0-32288 GCF_001593695.1 Leisingera sp. F5
ACGCAGCYACGCAGAGTTCGGGCTTTGATAGATGCAATCGTGGCGGGTTTTCGGGATGCCTAATCAGATGGCAAAGAACCAAGCGGCAGTGTTTGACGAACTCGCGGAAGCCAATTCTTGTCTTGGTTCCGCTTGGCGAACCTAAAATTGTGCTCCCGCTGCGAACGGCAGTAGTGACGGGCGCACCGCGGCATCGATAGAAGTTGTTGGAGGTCGGCTTTGGCCGACCTCGCTCGCGCGATATTGCTGCAGTTGCAAATTGCTGCAACTGCTTGCTCGGTAAAATGGGCTCGCTCCTGCCCTACGCTGCGGCGAGCCTGGGCGGGCGGTTCGAGCCGATTTTGTTGAAAAACTCCAAAATGTGAAAGTCGTGGTTTTCGCAGAAATCGCATGACACGCAAAAGTCACGCCAGATTGCGGATCCCAGATTGTGAGGTGGCGCTACAGGGCCGAAGGATGGAATTGGCCGACCCCCTCGCCGAATACGGCAACCCGCCCTGTGCTCAAAAAATTTCAGCAGTTTGCGCCGAATTCGGAGTTTTTCAACAAAATCAGCCCAAATCGAAAAATTCTGCGCCCGACACAGATGGCTGAAAACCGCACGGAGCGGCAGGCCGATGCCTTCAACCGTCACATCCGAAAGGAACGAAGGTACTGGCCATGCCTTCGTTCATCGTCATGATGGTCAGTAGGTTTGCGAACTCTACCTCTTTCTCTGATTGAGGGCAGACGCTTCCCTTTCCTTGGCATCCGCCTTCAATGAATTGTTCGTTTTGTTCCAGAAATCTCGGTTGCATCCCTGAAGCCCCGAGAAATCTGACTGCATCATCAACGGCTCGCCGGTAGAGAGCGCATTTTTGCTTGCTCCAACTGTCAGCTCCTATGCTCTCTGCTTGAGAGTTCCCAGGAGACACTGCGGCAAATACCCAAGACAGAACGGTAAGAAGCAATGGCTTAATCATCGGGGTTGGGATCCAGGGCGGGTAGCAAAAGGTTGGTTGTCAAGATACGGGCAAGCTCGGCCAGATGGTCGTCGATACTCTGAGGGTCAAGCCTGCTTTCGGCTATAAAGAACGACATCAAAAGCGGAGCCCGTGGCCGTTGCCGTTGGCATCCATGAACAGACAGAGGATGTTGCTGTAATCCCCCCAAACGCCTGCGATGGCGATTAGCGGGACGCCTTCGGGTAGTCGCAATGTCACTCCAGCCCCAGCGCATCTTTCTTGGTCTTTGCCCAGGTGGTGACAAGGTGGTCGACCATCAGCCCCATGAAAGCGACGGCAAGACCAAGCACCAGCCCTTTGCCCACATCGGTAGAAGACAGCGCGCGCTGCATTTCCTGGCCCAGGTCCTGGGTGCCGATGAAGGCGGCAATGATCACCATGAACAGCGAGAACATCACCGACTGGTTCACCCCGACCATGATGGTGGGCAGCGCCATCGGCAGGCGGACCTTCCATAGGGTTTGCATCCGGGTGGCGCCGGACATGTCAGCGGCTTCGATCAGGGTTTCGGGCACTTGGCGCAACCCTTCGATGGTGTAGCGCACCAGCGGCACGGCGGCAAAGAGGACAACCGCACCGATCACCGCCACATCGTTCACCCCGAACAGCATAACCACTGGGATCAGGTAGATGAAACTGGGAAAGGTCTGTAATGTGTCGCAGATCAGCAGCGCAATGCCGGCACGTTTCTCGTGAAACGATCCCCAGATGCCCAGCGGAAAGCCCAGCACAGTCGCAATCGAGACAGCGACGACGACGGTATAGACTGTGATCATCGCGCGGTCCCACCAGCCGGACATGGCGATGAGGCCGAAGAAGGCAACGCATACCAGCGCCGAGCGCAGGCCGCCGATGGCCCAGCCTGCGGCGGCCAGCAGCATCAGTACCGCGGCATACGGCATCCACAAGAAAGCATCGCGGATCGGGATCAGCACCCAGGTGATCAGAAACCAGCGCAGCCATTGAGTGACCGGATCAATCAACACGATGAACCAGTCTGCGACGGTATCAATCGGCTTGGAAATGGTGAAGGCATCGCGGCGACCGATCTGGTCCATCAGCGGAATGAACTGTGCAAGAACAAGGCAGGCAAGGGAAAGGCCCGCAGCGATCAGCAGAAATTTGTTGCGGACCGCAAAGGAGATGCCCTTCTCAAAATGCTCCGGCTGCTTGGTCGCCCAGGCCTTGGTGCAGCGGTCCAGCATGACGGCCAGCAGCACGATGGTGATGCCGATCTCGACCGAGCGGCCGATCTTCAGCGCCTGCAGCAATTGCAGCAGTTTCTGGCCCAAGCCGGGCATGCCGATGAAACTGGCCAGAACCACCATCGCAAGGCATTGCATGATGACTTGGTTCACGCCGACCAGGATCTCGGTCCGGGCGGTGGGGATGCGGACGTGGCGGAGCAGTTGCCAGCGGGTCGAGCCGCACATGTGTCCGCTTTCAATCACCTCATGCGGGACCTTGCGCAAACCCAGCAGGGACATGCGGATCATCGGCGGCACCGAAAAGATGATAGTGACGATGGCGCCCGCCTTGGGGCCGACTCCGATAAAGACAACCACCGGGATCATATAGGCGAAATGCGGCAGGCTTTGCGCGATGTTGAGGATCGGATTCAGGATCCGCTCAAAGTTTTTCGAGCGCCAGGCGAGGATGCCCATAACCAGCCCGAACAGGATCGAGAACGGGGCAGCGACAACGATAACGGAGAGTGTTTCCATTGCCCATTTCCACTGTCCCATGACAGCGATCCAGACAAAGGTGCCGCCGGTCAGCAGCGACAGCCGCCAGCCTTGCAAGGCATAGCCGATAACAAAGCCGATGCTGGCGATCACTGTCCATGGAATGGGGCCGACGCGGGGCCAGCGGTTCTTGCCGTAAAGCAAGTTGGCGGTCACATCGAGCAGCCATTCAACCCCATCAGCAAAGGCGCGGGTCAGGTAGATAAGCCCAAGATCATCGCGCAGGAAATTAAAGATCGCGTTGATCCAGTCGGCAAAAGGCAGCACCAGCCATTCAGGCGGCCTTACCAGCCCTGCAGGCAGCACGGCGCTGCCGGCCGCCAGAACGCAGGCCAGCGCAAACAGCGCCCAGCCGGTTCTGGCGCGTGTCCATGTTTGAGGTTTTCCAGAAAGAACCATGGTCTGATCTGTCATGATGGCTCTCCCAGAAGCACATCCAGCGCTTCCTGGCGGTTCATCGCGCCGATCAGCGCTCCGGAACCGTTGGCCACGGGCAGGAAGTCGCGGTTGTCATTCACGAGCAGGCGGGCCAATTCAGAGATAGTCTGTTTCTCGCCGATCGGCGTGCCAGTCAGGCTGTGGCCGTTCACGTCGCGTGCCAGAACGCCGGCGTGCACCACGCGGGATTTCTCGATTTCTTCAGTGAACTTGGCGACATACTCGGTGGCCGGGTTCAGCACGATCTGATCCGGAGTATCGCACTGTTCAACCACGCCGTCCTTCATGATTGCAATTCGGTCGGCAAGGCGCAGGGCCTCGTCAAAGTCGTGAGTGATAAAGACAATGGTCTTGCCAAGCATTTCCTGCAGGCGCAGGAATTCGTCCTGCATCTCGCGGCGGATCAGCGGGTCAAGCGCCGAAAACGGCTCGTCCAGAAACCAGATATCGGGCTCGATCGCCAGGCTGCGGGCGATGCCGACACGTTGCTGCTGGCCGCCCGACAGCTCACGCGGGAAATAGTCCTCGCGGCCGGAAAGACCGACCAGTTCGATCACTTCCAGCGCACGGGCGCGGCGTGCGTGGCGGTCCTGGCCACGCATTTCCAGCGGGAAGGCGACGTTGTCCAGCACGGTACGGTGCGGCAAAAGGCCGAAACTTTGGAACACCATGCCCATCTTGTTGCGGCGGAGATCAATCAGCTCCTTCTCGGACATCTCACCAATGTTCTGACCTTCGACCCGGACCTCTCCGCCGGTGATATCAATCAGACGGGACAGGCAGCGTACAAAGGTGGACTTGCCGGAACCTGACAGCCCCATGATCACCAGCATTTCCCCCTTGGCGATATCCAGGGAGACGTCGCGCACAGCCGCGATGTAGCCAGCCTGGCGGATCTCATCAAAGCCCGGGTTGCCGGTCAGCGACTTCAGATACTGTTCAGGTTGGGCGCCAAACAGTTTCCAGACGTTTTTGCAGGAAATGACGGGGGTGGCGGCGGTCATGGCTTATCTTTCGTTGGCAGAGGAACCGGGGCAGCGCGCCGCCCCGGAAAAAGGGTTTGGAGGGGAAATCAGGAGCCGGTCCAGGGCTTCCAGAGGTTCTCATTGGCTGCGAGCCATTCAGCAGCGGCGTCCTCGGGCTCCATCTCATCGATGTCGACCAGCTTGGCCATTTCTGCGATTTGCGGGTTGGTGAAGCTGATTTCGGTCAGCGTCTCATAGGCGGCCGGCCATTTCTCTTTCATGCCGTCCCAAGCGGCCTTCTTCAGGTAGCCGTTGGCCGGGTTGCCGCAATCATAGGTGGCGTCCGGGTTCGGGCCGACGGACGGGTCCTTGTCGCAGCCTTCGACCCAGGTGGGGAATTCGACGAATTCACCTGGCCAGACGGCTTCGGCAAAGTTCGGCGTCCAGTTGAAGATCACCACCGGCTTTTTTGTCCTTTCGGCAGCGGCAACTTCGGCCCATAGCGCCGAAGCAGACCCTGCGTTCACAACTGTGAAGTTCATGTTCAGCGCTTCAACACGCTCCGCGTCATGCTTGAGCCAGTCAACGGGGCCGCCCAGGAAACGGCCCTTGTCGCCCGTTTCAGGCGTGGCAAAGGCTGCAGCGCAATCGTTCAACGCTTCCCAGCTTGGCAGGCCCGGGCAGGCGTCCTTGGTCCAGGCCGGGTACCACCAGTCTTCGCGGGTAACGGCGTTGTGGTCGCCTGCGTCATGCAGCCCGCCTTTGGCCAGCGCTTCGTTGAAGGACTTGCCAAAGGCGCCTTCCCAGACTTCCAGTTCCAGGGTCACATCGCCAAGGCGGACGGATTCATAGACTGCCTGACTGTCGGTGGATACATATTCGACACTGTTGCCCATCGATTCAAAGATCTGTCCGACAACGTGGCTCATCACGATCTGGCTTGACCAGTTGTGGATCGGAATGATGATCGGGTCCGAGGAATCTTCGGCCATCGCCATCGGGGCCGTCATCATCATGGCCGCAGCGCTGGCCATTAGGTATTGCCGGTATTTCATGTGTGTCTCCCTGTTGTCGCAGCCCCGGTCCTGATGGCCTGAGCTTTTCCGTGTTTTGAAAGCCGGGCTTTCGAGACAAGAAGTTAGGCAGCAGTTGTGAACAGGTCAGCCCGGCGGGATGAACAGGCTGGTCAGTTATGTTAAAATTTGTTAACCGATAGGAATAATCGCGAGGGTTTCAAAATAATGGCGCATATTTTGATCATTGAGGACGAACCCGTCACCCGGGCCACTCTCGCCAGTTATCTGGATGCCCAAGGCTACAGTGTTTCGCAGGCTGAGACTGCCGAAGACGCGGAAAGCATACTTGAAGAACAAGATGTTGATCTTCTGCTCGTCGACATCAACCTGCCCGGAAAAGACGGGCTGCAGATTACCCGGGAACAGCGTGCCAAGTCCGAATTGGGGATCATCCTGGTGACCGGCCGGGATGATGAGATTGACCGGATTGTCGGACTGGAGCTAGGCGCGGATGATTATGTCTGCAAGCCCTTCAACCGGCGCGAATTGCTGGCCAGGCTCAAAAACCTGCTGCGGCGGACGCAGGATGTCCGGCGTTTGTCACGCCGGATCTACAAATTCGGGAAATTTCAATTCGACGTCGCGGCGCGGCATCTGCAAACGGTGCAGGGTGACAGCATTTCCCTGACCCGGGCCGAATTCGAAGTGCTGGACATGCTGATCAGCCGGCCAGGGGAGGTGGCTTCGCGCGATGCGCTGATGAGCCGGGTTACCCACCGGCAATACGGCGCAAACCCCCGCACCGTGGATGTGCTGATCCGGCGTCTGCGCGGCAAGCTGGAGGAGGATCCCGCCAATCCGCGGGTGATCACCACCGTGCATGGCGAAGGCTATGTGTTCACGGCGCCTTTGAACTGACGGTTTCACACTCGCGCAGCACTGCGGCCAGCGCCTCCAGGATCTGCGGAACCAAGACTGCCAGCTTGTCCAGATGGTCCTTGGCTGCGTCCATATCCCCTTTCTCGGCGTGTGTTTCCAATGCTGCCAGCAGCGCGGCAAGGTCCCGCTGTCCAAAGGTGCTGGCAGCCCCTCTGGCGCGGTGCGCTTCTTTTGCAAGCGATCCGAGATCTTCTGTTTTCTGAGCTTTGGTTATGCGGGCAAGGCCTTGCGGCAGCTCCTGTTTGAATATCCTTGCGATGCCGAATGCTTGCGTCGCACCCAAGTCCCGTATGTTTTCCTGCATCTGTTTGTGCAGACTGGCGCGGCGGTCCGGCTGTTCCGGAACAGCCTGGCGGGCAGACAAATAGATCGCGCCCTCGCGCCCCTGCATAACGCTGTCCAATGCCTTGGCCAGCCGTTCAGGAGAGACCGGCTTGGCGACGAAACCGTTCATGCCAGCCCGCAGGTGAGTTTCGATCTGGTCTTTTTGCACATGCGCCGAAATGCCGATGACGGGCAGTTCGGCAATCCGCCGGTCGGGCAGGGCGCGCAGGCGGCGGGTGGCTTCGGTGCCGCTGATGCCCGGCAGGTTCACATCCATCAGCACCAGATCAAAACCGGAGCCGGGCAGCAGTTCCAGCGCGCTTTCGGCGCTGCCGGTGCATTGGCAGCTGTGACCCATACGTTCCAAGTACCCCTGAGCGACCATCTGATTGATTTCGTTGTCCTCGACCACCAGCACAGACAGGGGGTGTTCGGCTTTCTTTGCCGGGGCCTGCGGCTCTTCAAGCTCCAGATCGGCAGGGTTGCCCGGTTCCAGTTCCAGGGTCAGTGTGAATACAGAACCCACGCCGGGGGCGCTTTCCAGCGACAGCCGGGCACCGAGGGTTTGGGCGAAATGCCTGCTGATTGCGAGCCCCAGCCCGGTACCGCCGAATTTGCGCGCAGTGTCTGTGTCTTCCTGTTCAAAGGCTTCGAAAATTCTGGACTTTGCCTCTGCCGAAATACCCTTGCCGGTGTCGCTGACCTCAAAGGTCACCCGGTGGCGCCGGCGGGCCTCATCAGTGGCTCGGACCCGCAAAATGACCTCACCTTCCTCAGTGAACTTCAATGCATTGGATAAGAGGTTGAAGAGAATCTGCCGGAGCTTGGCTGCATCTCCCTGCACGGCATCGGGTAGATTTTCAGGCGCATCCAGCCACAGATGGACGTCTTTGCTGTCCGCGCCGGGCCGCAGCAGCACGACAATGTCGGTCACCAGTTCCCGCAGGGAAAACGTGCTGATTTCCGGTTTCAATGCACCGCTTTCGATTTTCGAATAGTCCAGAATGTCATTCAAAATTTTCAGCAGGTTTTGGCCGGAGACCAGCGCGGCCCGCAGCAGCTCCATCTGCTTTGGCGGCAGGCCATCGTCCGATAGGCTGCGCAGCATGCCAAGCACGCCATTCATTGGCGTGCGGATTTCATGGCTCATCATGGCAAGAAACTCGGATTTGGCTTGATCGGCGGTTTCCGCTTTCTGCCGGGCTTCGTCATGTGCTTCGACTTCTTCTTGCAGCCGCTCGGTCTGTTCATTGACAAGGGCCTGCAGATTGTTGCGGTGTTCCCGAAGTTCCTGTTCATTGCGGTCCCGGACAGTCTCCAGTTCCAATTTGTCGATGGCTTGCTGGCGGAAAACCTCCACCGCGGCTTCCATCCGGGCGATTTCGTCATGCCCTCTCGGCCGTACCCGGTGGTCCAGTTGGCCCCGCATCAGAGCTGCCATCGTGCCCGACAGCTGATTCAGGCGCCGGGTGATACTTCCGCGCACATAAAACCACAGGACTGCAAGCGACAGCACAAACCCTGCAATTGCAGCAAAACCGTTGCGCAGTTGGGCCCGCTGAACGTCGAGAGCGGCAGAATTGCCGGACCGGATCACCCGCGCTTGGGCTTGGTCCGCGACGGCTGCGGCCTCGTCGCCAAGCCGCAATGCGGTTGTCTGCAGGCCCTGCTGAAGCGCGGTTATGCGGCCTTCAGTGGCCAGAATCCTGTCGCGCAGCACAAACAGCCCGATGTCCTGCTCCGAGACAGTGCGCAATTGCGCGGCATAGCCTTCGGCCTGCTGGCGCCGCCCAGGGTCGCGGATCGCCTTGATCCGGCGGGACACCACAAGCAGCCGGCTGGTCAGTGAGGCCTCGATCTCACCCAGTTCGGTTTCATCGCCGGCGTCTTCGATCCGGTTGATCAGCAGCCCGATTTCGGCAGTCTGCGAACGCAGTTCGAACATCAGGCCCAGTTGGAACAGGTCAACCTCGATCAGCTTGTCCAGCGTATCTGTACGGGCCTGCTCCTCAATCGGGGAGGAACCTGGGCCGTAAAGACTGGATATCACCGCAGTAGTACCCATCTCGGCGTTTGCCACCAAAGTGTCGGCCATGCTGAGCAAGTTGTTCGCAGCAGAAAGATTTAGTCCGGCCAGCTGGTTGAACTCGCTGTGCAGGGCGATGCGGGTTTCGACCAGGGCGTTCAGCAGCGGCAGCACGCGGGATGCCTCCGTCACTGTGTCACGCAGCCGGGCGGACCCTGTGCCGCCGGCTGTCTCCAACGCCTCAAGCCGCCGGGTAAGTGCTTGGACTTGGGCGGACAGGAATTGCGCGCGGTTTTCCCGGTCGGACTGGGTGTTAACTGCGGCCAGCTCCGGAGCGATTGCAATGATGCGGGTGCTTTCCTCGGCCATGCCGCGGACTTCGGCAATGGCGGGTATGGTCTGACTGATGACCTCTGCCTGGCGGCGTGCAAGCACCCGCAGTTCGACCAGGCCAAGAATGCCCGCAAGGGTCGGCAGCCCTGCAATGACGACGAATGCGAGGCTTAATTTTCCGCCAAGACCAAGTTTCTTTAACATCCCTGAACTGTCGCGCGCATTTGCCTTTTCTGCAATTTTGAATTTCCCTTTTGCATTCTGCTGCCTATCCTCAGTGCCTGGAAGGGATTTTCATGCGCGCACTTTGGTTCCTGTTCTTCTCAGTGTTTTGCACTGCAGCCGTCGCGGACGGCTGGCGCCTGCAGGTTCCACGAACCCCGTTCGACTACGAAAGCGGATACGAGACTGCAGATTATCAGCCGTTAGAACGCGCCTCGCAGATATGGCGGCTGTGCATTGCGTATCCGCATCTGAAGGACGCCTATTGGCTGAGCGTCAACTACGGAATGGTGGCGGAGGCTGCGCGGCTGGGGGTTTCCTTCAAACTGGTTGAGGCCGGCGGGTATCCGAACTTGCAGCGGCAGATCCGCCAGGCCGAAGACTGTGTGGAGGCGGGGGCAGATGCCCTGATCCTGGGGACGGTCTCTTTTGCGGGTCTTACCGGAACGGTGGAGCGGATTGCGGGACAAGTTCCGGTAATTGCAGCGGTGAATGATATCGCCGATGCGGGGATCACTGCCAAGGTCGGTGTGTCCTGGACGGAAATGGGCGCTGTTGCCGGGCGCATCATCGCTGCGCGGCATCCCAAGGGCACACCGCCAGTGAAAGTGGCCTGGTTTCCCGGTCCCGAGAATGCGGGCTGGGTGAAATTTGTTGAGCAAGGATTTCGCGCGGGGCTGGCGGAAAGCTCGGCGATGGTTGCGGTGACGAAATACGGAGACACCGGCCGGGAGATCCAGGTTCGCCTTGTCGAAGAGGCGCTGGATGAGGTGCAGGATCTGGACTACATCGCCGGATCTGCACCTGCTGCCGAGGCTGCCGTGTCGGTCCTTCGGGCCCGGGGTTTGCAGGGGAAGGTTCAGGTTGTGTCTGACTACATGACCCATGCCGTCTACCGGGGTGTTCTGCGGGACCGCATCATTGCGGCCCCCACGGATTTCCCTGTTCTGCAAGGGCGGCTGGCGGTGGAAATGGCGGTGCGGGCAATTGAGGGAAAGCTGAGCGTTAAACATACCGGGCCGGAAATCCAGGTTTTTGATCAGAACTCGCTGCGCGGGGATATGCTGGAGCAGTCTCTGGCGCCGGCAAGTTTTGTACCGGTTTTTGATTTTCATCCGCAACGGTGACGGTGCTGCGGCGGCATTAGACCGGCAAGCGGCAGTTTTGTTGACCGGCGGCGTGTGATCCAGCATCCTTATCCAAAGATTGCGGGATACCAACAGGCAGCCAGCGGACTTTCTGTGGCGGCCGTTTCAATGAGGTCTGCCCCATGCAAAAGGCGCAGCAGAAGGGATATGTTCTGGACACCCACCGGCTGTGCGATCCGGCGCAGACGCTGGCAGTTGTCCGGCCGCATCTTGCCGGCATGGGCATCACCCGCATTGCAAATCTGACCGGGCTGGACCGGGTCGGATTGCCAACCGTTATGGTGACACGGCCGAATTCCCGCTCCGTTGCCGTGGCGCTGGGCAAGGGGCTGACGCTGGAAGCGGCGCAGGCCTCGGGGGTGATGGAAGCGATTGAGACCTGGCACGCGGAACGGATCATACTGCCCTTGCGGGCCGCAAGTTATCAGGACTTGCAGCAAGACGCATTGGTTGCGGATGTTGAGCGGCTGCCCCGTGTGACCGGCGGGAACTTTGATCCCTGCCATCCGATGCTGTGGATCAAGGGCAAGGATCTTGCGTCAGGCCAGCCGCATTGGCTGCCCTACGAAATGGTTGACACCGACTATACCGCGCGGCCCTGCGGCGGTCAGGGGGCGTTCCCGCGCACAACCAACGGTCTTGCGTCCGGTAACAGCTTGGCGGAAGCCACCTGTCACGCGATTTGCGAGTTGATTGAAAGGGATGCGATCACGCTGTGGCAGCATGCACTGCCGGGTCCGCGTATCGATCCCGAAACCATTGACGACCCGCGCTGCCGCGCGGCGCTGGAACGGTTTGCTGCAGCCGGATTGAAAGCCGGAGTTTGGAATATTGCCTCGGACACCGGAGTGGCGGCGTTTCATTGCATGATTTGCGAAGCCGGCAGCCGGCCCGGTCATATCGGCATTGGCAGCGGCTGCCACCCGGACCGGGCCATTGC
This sequence comes from Leisingera sp. F5, assembly GCF_001593695.1. NCBI lineage: Bacteria > Pseudomonadati > Pseudomonadota > Alphaproteobacteria > Rhodobacterales > Roseobacteraceae > Leisingera > Leisingera sp. F5. The sequence goes on from NZ_LUKH01000037.1 coordinate 11,101, forward strand.
CCTGCTGCGGGCGCTGACCGAGGCGGCACAGACGCGGCTGACCTATATCTCCGGCGCGCGCGACGATCTGGATCCGGATGAGTTTACCCCAAAGGCGTCGGCAGAACGCGCGCAGTATGTCCGGGCGGTGCTGGCTCGAACCGAACCGGTGGGCCGGCTGCAAGATTGCCCGTCCTACTCATCACCGTCGTTCGAAGATGACCTGGCATGGCTCCTGAACCGGCTGGAGGATGCGGGGATGGAGCAAGTTCTGACGGTCGACTTGTCGCGTCCGGGTCTGGGCATCTCTGTGGTGCGCGCGGTGATCCCGGGACTGGAGGCACCGCATGACGATCCGGATTTCATAGCAGGCCCGAGGGCCCTGAGAACAGAGGAGGCGCAGGTTTGACGGCAGTTGTTTTTGCAGGCCCGACAATCAGCACTGGGGAGGTCCGGAACCTTCTGAATGCCACTGTTCTACCGCCGGCTGGTCAAGGCGACATTTACCGGGCCGCCCGTCAAGGGGCGACGGTCATCGGCTTGATCGACGGATACTTCGAAGGCGTGCCCTCGGTCTGGCACAAGGAAATCCTGTGGGCGCTGGAGCAGGGGATCGCGGTGTTCGGCAGCGCCAGCATGGGGGCACTGCGGGCCGCTGAGCTGTCTGCGTTCGGGATGGTTGGCACCGGGGACATCTATGAGGCCTATGCTGCGGGTGAAATTTGCGACGATGACGAAGTTGCTGTTCTGCACAGCCCGGCAGAATTGGGCTTTGCACCGTTGAGTGAACCGATGGTCTCGATCCGGGCAACCGTGGCGCGCGCGGTAGATGGCGCGGTGCTGGAAGCGGATCAGGCGGCGGAACTTCTCAGAACGGCCAAGCAACTATTTTATCACGACAGGACCTGGGAACAGATCCTTGCGGGATTTGCGGATGCATCCTGGCTTGACAGGTTTTCGGCCTGGCTGGAAACCGGGCGGGTGGATGCCAAGCGCGAGGACGCGCAGAAGATGCTGATCCGTATGGCGGCGTTTCTGGAGACGGGGGGAAAGGCTGTTTCCATTCCGCCTGAGAAAGTTGAACGCTCGCTTGCCTGGCAGGGTTTGGTGCGGCGGATCGAGGCGGAGGCGTACAGCCTGCGTGATGCGGACCTGCAGGTGCTGGATGAGTTGCGCCTGGAGCCGGAGCGCTTTGGTGAATTCCGGACCCGCGCTGCAGTTCGCTGCTTGGCGCTGGAGGATGCCAGGCGAAAGGGGCTGCGCGCGGACCGGCAAGAGGTTTTAGAGCAATTGAACAGCCACCGGGAAACACTCAAGCTTTTCCGCAGTGCCGACCTCAAACAGTGGCTGGCTGAAAACAGGCTGACTGCTGACGGGTATGAAGCACTGCTTGGAGGAGCAACGCTGGCTGGCATCGCCGTGAATGCCTTGGGCGAACAGTTGGACTTGCACTTGCTGGCAGAGCTTCGGCAGGCAGGCGCCTATGCTCAGTTGAAATCCCGTGCGGTTTCCAAGTCGCAATGGCTGGCTGAACAAAACCAGCCGGGCAGCAACCAGCCTGAACAGGACCGGGTGCGGCTGGCCCTCTGGTATTTCGAAACACGCCTGCAGCGGGAAATTCCGGATAACCTGGATGAATATGCCTCGGGTATCGGCCTTAAAGACCTTGATGAATTCTATGCGCTGATCCGGCGTGAATTCATGTATCATCAAAAGGGAAAAACACAGTCTGCACCAGAAAGCAGGGGCTAGGCAGGGCACATACGGTGAAACCTCCGCAGAATTGGAGGGCACATGGACGACACGTTTGAGATGGCGGAGGAAGCGCCGGGAACGCGGTTTCTACTGTTTCCGCAATCCCCGTTCCGGACTGCGAATCCCGAACCGGAATTGGTCGAGATTTCGGCGCCGCCCGGTTCTATCGGGCCGGGACCGTCAGGGCCGCGGATGTATACAGTCAATCCTTTGGGCAAAACAATTCCTTTTGGGGCCATCGTTCCTGGCCCGTCGGGGCCGGGCATGTACCTGCCGCCCTGGCATGGAGATGTCCAGAAACCGCCGGCGCCGGATGAAGATGGCCACTTTATGCACGTTTTGCCTTCAGATCCCGGTTTCGAGGCGGTGCATTTGTTTGCTGCCGCCCATTTCACGCTGGATGTGTGGGAGGCGTATTTCGGGCATCCGATCCCCTGGCATTTTGCGCGCGACTATGACCGGCTGGAGCTGTCGCTGCTGCCAAGCCTGGACAACGCGCATATTGGCTGGGGGTTTCTGGAAACCGGCGGCACCTGGGAGCATGGCGGCGAATACCGTGCCTACAGCCTGAATTTTGATGTGGTCGCCCACGAGATCGGCCACGCCATCATCTACAGTGTCGCGGGCATGCCGGTCTCGGATGATGTGCCGGGCGAGTATTTCGGGTTTCACGAATCTGCAGCTGACATGGTGGCGCTGATAGCATCGCTTCACTTCGGGTCGGTTGTGGAGGAGCTGCTGGAGAACACGAAGGGCAATCTTTACACGTTCAATCAGTTGAACCGCTTTGCCGAGCTTGCCGGGAATGCGCAAATCCGGATGGCAGCAAATACCCGGACGCTTCAGGAGTTTGTTTCCGGCTGGAGCAGTGAGCACGCGCTGTCCGAACCGCTGACAGGGGCGATGTTCGACATCCTCGTCGACATCTTTCACGAGCGGCTGCTGGTTCACGATTTGATCACGCCTGAAATGGAGGACCTGTCCGACCAGTTGGAGGAAACCCCCTACTACAGCGATGTTATGCAGGCGCTGTTTGATGCGCGCTATGCTCTTGATCCCGAAGGGTTCCGCATATCGCTGTTGGAAGCCCGTGATTTTCTGGGCGCCTATCTGGCGGCGGCGTGGAGCATGCTGGATGCCGAAAACCTCACCTATGCGGCGGTGGAGAAGGCGTTGCTGATCGTAGACCAGGAAACAACCGGAGGCGCCTTCCACTCGATCATAGAAGGCAACTTCCGCATGCGGGGGATTGGCTTTGCCCAGGCCGGTCCGCGGCTGGCTGAAGCGGATGAGGACAGCCATGCGCATTCTGTGCGGACGCGGGTGCCGATCGGCTGAAAGGCCGATTGTCTACAAATTCTATTCTTTTTGTGCTATTTTACCCCCAGGGGGACATTCAAGGCATCAGAACCTGCAGGAATTCCGGACCGGTCTTTTTTGAAATGTCAGCCTGAGTTGTGTCCATAGCCACAGGAGTGTGTACAGTGGCCGAGTCTTTGCTGAGTTTTTCTGAAGTGTTGTTATTTGGGCGTTTGATCGACGACATGAAAATAGTCCCCAAATTTGCGGGGGCTGATGTTGGCACGGTTAGCAAGACGCCAAAATTGGAAGGTACTAAAGTAAACGGCGAAACTGTTGCAGCTGGTGACAAAGTTCTGGTCATGGCGCAGGATGACAAGGCTGAAAATGGCCTTTATGAGGTTGGAGCGGGAAGCGAAAATCCTTGGGGTCATCAGCGGCAATTCCCTAAAGGAACCATACTTGAGGTTGCTCACGGTCCCCGCCAAGGTTTGTGGAAGCAGGTCGGTGATTATGATGCCGGGCAGCAGGAATTTTCCCGAGCGGGAAAACGGCGGCAAAAAGGCCAGGGCAGAAACAACCTGCTTGGCGACCAGCTAAGCGATGATGCGAATCTTGCTCGTATCTACGGGTTTTCCTACGAAGGCACCTACTTTGAGTTGCCGGAGCCGGTGATTTTCCTTGTGCATGGCGACGGTGACAGCGCGACAGGTCCAGAATCGCCTACCGATCAGGTTCAGGTGTCCCGGGCGCCGCTGAACCCTTCCGTGACCGGTGTTGCCTCGGCAGAGTATCAGATCGCAAACGACATCCGGGTCTGGGATTATGATCAGGCCGATTACTCGATCCGGATGGATGTGATGGCCGGCAGGCTGGAACAGGTGCTGCTGGATGTCTATTTCGGTGACGGCGGACCTTCGATAAGCGGCGCCAAGGTCAGCGGCGCCAAGGTGAGTGGTGCCAAAGTCAGCGGTGCCAAGGTCAGCGGCGCCAAAGTTAGCGGCGCCAAGGTGAGCGGAGCGAAAGCACGCGGATCCGGCGACTAAGCCTGAGTATCTGGCAGAGGTTTGCTGCGGCTTAATAAGAAAGGGCCGGTGTCCCTATCCTGGGCGCCGGCCTTTTAGAAACCGGCTTTCTTCAGACCTTCGACAAAATGCTGGGTGTCTTCTTCCAGCCGGTCTGGCTGCACCTCGGTCCAGCGTTCGAGTGAAAAATTCGGATGTGCTTCGCGGTGCCGGGCGGCCATGTCCCGGGCCAGTTCCATCTTGCCCATCTGCGCATAGCTGGCAGCCAGCATTCGCTGTCCTTCGGTCGGGTTGTTCATCTTGGTGAGCGTTTCGATGACCGCTTCATAATGCTTAAGATTGTAGTAGGCGCCGCCCAGATGCCAGAGATATTGATCGGGAAAATAGGGATTCAGCCGCATCGCCTGCTGCAGGTTTTCGATGGCTGTTTCATTGTCGCCGGAATGGGCCAGCGCATCAGCGTAGTCCGACAGAAGGTCGGCATCGTTCGGATTAAGCGCAAGAGCGCGCCGGTAGGCGCCAATCGCCGCGTCATGCTCTTTCCGGTAAAGATGCACAAATCCTAGCTCGCCGAAACCGCGGGCATCGGTCGGGTCCAGCTCCACCGCTTTTTGGGCATAAGACAGGGCTGTGTCCAACGCGTGTTCGGCGTCTTTGGCCCAGGAATAGCGCCAATCAATGTTCAGGGTGCGTGATATTGCGGCCGAGGCCCGGGCATAATCCTGGTCCCGCGCAAGCGCGCGTTCGTACAGGGTCTGGGCTTCACGGTTATCCTGCCTGGTGTAGCGGAAAATAAACTGCTGCCCACGCAGAACAAAGCCATAGGCGGCGAGGTCAGACGGTGCTGCCTGCGCCATCCGTTTGCGTTCCTGGGCTTCGATCAGAACGGCCGTTGCCGCCACGATTGCATCGGTCACCTCGTCCTGGATGGCAAAAATATCGTCGATGTTCCGGTCATAGCGCTCGCCCCAGATCGTTCGCCCCGAATCCGCGTCAATCAATTCTATGGCGATCCGTACCCGTGCTCCGGCCCGGCGGACGCTGCCGCGTGCAACATACCGCACCCCTAACTCGCGCGCGGCTTCCTGAGGGGGCATCGAACGGGTCTTGAAGAAAAAGGCCGAGTTGCGGGCTATGACAAAGAGGTTCTTGAACTTGGACAGGTTCAGGATGATGTCTTCTGTCAGCCCGTCCGCAAACCAGCTGTCGGACTGGTCGCCGCTCAGGCTGGCAAATGGCAGCACGGCTACCGATGGTATGCCGGGTGGCGGACGGCCTGCCGGCTGAGCTTCCGGAGGACGCCGGGTGGCGGCCATGGCTGCTCCGGCGACCTCGCTGCGGACACAATAGGAGGGCACCGGTTCCGCGATATTCTTAAGGCGCTGCGGGCCGAGAAATTCAAAGCCGAAGCGCAACCGGTTGCGGATTTGTTCATAAACCGAACCGCTGACAAAAACCCGGCCCGGTTCGGCAATCTCCTGCAGCCGGGCGGCAATATTGACATTGTCGCCGTGAATGCCGCGGTCATCAATCAGGATTTCGCCCATATGCACACCGGCGCGAAACCGAAGCTGCTGGTCTTCTGGCCGTGCACGGTTGCTTTGCTCTGCAATGCGGTGCAGTTCGACACCGAACTTTACTGCGTTTGTCGCTGTTTCAAACAACGCTAAAACCCCGTCGCCGCGAACTGCAACCACCTGACCGTCATGCGCATTGCATGCTGCTTCCAGCTGTTCCAACAGGGACTTTAGTGCGCTGTATGTGTCGATCTCGTCATTGCCCATAAGCCGGGCATAGCCGACGACATCGGCAAAAAGCACTGCCCCAAGCTGGCGCCGGACCGTTGTTTTTTTACTTTGGCCGCTCACAAGCTGTCCTCCTCCTGTGAGTGTCGGCAAGAACTGCCGGAGAAGCCGGTTCTGCCCTTTTGCTCTGTCGGTCAGCCTGCGGGCGGATCTGCCGGGCCCGGCGGCCAGGCCCAGCCTGTAATCTCCGCGCCGTGGAAGCTTGCTTTCGCACAGACATCAAGCCCCTGTGCGAGGACCCCGCGGCTGGCCTCCCATTCCTCCCGGAGGAGGCCCACTGTGATCATGTCGAAGTACCGCCCTTCTGCATACCAGGCTTCTCGCATCCTGCCTTCGGCTACGAAGCCTGCGCGCGTGGTGAGTTCCTCGCTGCGGGTGTTGTCGGCACGGTAATATGATGTAATGCGATTTAGCCCGATCTGGCGGAATGCAAAGTCCAGAAGCAGCGCAAGCGACCGGATCCCGATACCCTGGCGGCGTCTGGACTGCTCAATGAAAAGCGCAACGATGGCGTCCCGGTTGACCATGGAAATGTTTTCCAGGCCCGCAATACCGCATAATGCATTGGTTTTTGTAACAATTGCAAACCAGCATTTGCTGGTATCCGGCGCACAACCGGCAGGAGGGTTCCAGGCCTGTTCGATGGCAGTCAGGCTGAGGGGGGACCGGGCAGCGCGGTCAAAACAGGCCAGGTCGGTCACATTCTGAAACCAGCCGGCCATGGTGGCGAAGTCTGCCGCTTCCAGCGGCCTGAGCTGAAACTCTGCGGGCTGCCGGTCCGGCATTTTTCTGTCCCCTTTTTCCGTTTCTAAGTATTGCTTCCTCTGGCTCAAGGGCAGTGGGAAGACCGTCAGCTTTTGCCTTATACCACATTTGACCGGGCAGGGGTTGCAGAAGCTGGCAGCGCTCAACCGGCCTGTGCGCTTTGGCAGGGAAGTCTTTGCTGCATGCCGTCGGCTTGGCGCAAACCTTTCACCAGGCTCCTGCAGAGAAAGCACGAAATGCATGCGGGAAAGACAGGCAAGAAATACGGGCTGAGATCTCTTTTGGGGTTGCGCCTGTGCGGTGCTGCGATTACACCCCGCGACAGTGGACCGATAGCTCAGCTGGATAGAGTACTTGACTACGAATCAAGGGGTCGGGGGTTCGAATCCTCCTCGGTCCGCCACTTTTTTGTGTGTAAGACGTCAGACGAAATTGATCTTTGCGTCATAAACTGACCCAATCACCACGAACCGGATGTTTGTGGGTGAACCGCGAGTATCCGGTTCGGTCGCCCTCTTTACATGATGCTTGGCTCGCTCATTGAGACGGCGTGCGGAAGAGCGTCCATACTATGTCGGGACCGGGAGGGATCGATTAGGGCGTGAACGGCCCGAAGCTGACCGTCGCCGGGAGGCCAAATTCTGCAGCGCAGCTTACTCATCTCAGACATTGGCTTTGGGCGGGCTGCGGCGCAAAAGGAGAGTGTCCGGCTAAGAGTTGGGACTAGCTAAACGGGATCGTCAACGTCTCAGAGCTGATTGAACGTAAGCGGTGTATCCGCCCCGGAAATTGGCTGGTCCGCAAAATTATTATGCTGGCAGGCATGTATTAGACCAACATTTTACTCAATGGCTGACCAGGCGATTCCCCATACCGCAGACGTAGCTCTAGGCGGCTTCAATAGCTCCGGAATGACCGAAGTTCTCTCTATGCAAACACGTCCCTTCTAGGCGCCGCCTTAGGCGCATGGCCGCCTAGCATCGCCGGATCTATCGGCCGCCGCTTGAAGGTCCAGCAGCCTTCCATATAACCCGCGCCATGCCTGCAAAGATATTCTCGATGGAGGCGCGGGAGGACGGCGGTGCCCGGCTCGCGCTCAACTACAAGCACGCCGGCCGCAGCGGCATCCAGCGTATTTCCTGCGATCTGCCGCAGGCCGGCCTTTTGCAGCTGGTACTCTTTGGGGAAGCGCTCAGCCTGCGCAAGCGCTTCGGAAATCCCATTGCATCGGACGTGTCGCTCGATGGGCTTGAGATGTCCTATGACCCGGCGCAGCGGGAGCTCCATGTCGAGCGGCAGGCCGGTTACTCCAGGCAGGCAGCATGCATGCCGGTTGAGGTTTTTCACTCCGAGATGGCAGGTATGACCGACATCTGCATTGCCCGGGCCGAGGCGTCAAAACACGGTCCCACCCTGAAGCGCCTGCTGTCCGAATGCGCGGCACCGGCTGAGCTTGAAAGGCTGCTAGGGCAGGACGAGGCCGATCTGGCCATGCACCAATTGCGGGAGATTGCTTTTCTGCTGCTGGCACAGGAAGCCTCCGCCCGCGGGTCTGCGTTGGCCCGCAAGTTGCGCGGGAAGAAATCGCAGGACCAAGCCCGGGAAGCGGTCAGTGGCCTTGTACTGGAGCTTGCCGCGGAACTCGTTCCAGTTTCGACCTAAGCCCGAAAGGGTCGGCACAGGGCAATGCGGATTATTGCCATGAAGAATGGCGATTTTCACTGAGGGACTGTCCAGACACGGCTGTGGGCCGGAACCCCGCATGGGATTCCAGCTGTGTGAGAATGCGTCACCGCCCCGTTTGCGGGGCGGTGATAGCCTGTCAGTCGTCGATCCGGCCGACGGGGCGCCGAGGGGAACGTCACCGGCGCGCCCGTCTTGGAGCGCACCTTCGGGGTCTGCACCGTGACCGGGCCGATCCCGGTCTGCACGGCGCGTTCGGGGTGGTGTCCGTTCCGAACAACCGCGGCCCGGCCCTCCGGGGTGCGATATTTCGCAAACTCGGCCAGGAAAGCGTTCAACTCCGCCTCGACAGCCGTTTGCAGAAGCTCCCGCGCGCCCTTGCGCAGAAGATCCGTCAGCGGGTCCGACACGGTGCCTCGACCGGCAAATTCGATGATGGTAGCGTCATTCATGGCGGTGCGTCCTCGATGGTTGGTGGTTTGTTTGGCGACATCAAACCAACCAGATGCACTGCCAGCTTTCAAACCGCCCAAACACCAGATTCAGCCATAGCTCCCGTACAGCTTCTATGTGGCGTATCATGCGCCGACAGAGTCGCTTCGTGTCAGCTTCGTCGAAGTGGTACTGCGCCACTATGAGCATAGCGGCAAGAACTGGGCTGAACAGCAGGCCCTGACGATCACATTCACTGATGAGCTTACTTTGGAAGGACTCGCACGGTTGGCGAACCTTGCACGCTCAGGCACGCGAGTCTCGCGAGACCGTAGGATCGCGCAAACCACTGCACCCTTCGAGGCAATGCCGAGTTTCGATCAGTGTTCGAACAGCATATAGCGCAGCTGGATGCCGAGGATGCCGCTTTGCCCTGGGACCGTCTCGGTCATTGGGCCCAGGACGAAGAAAACTGGGAAGAGGCTGAGCGCTGCCACCGCAAAGCCTATGAACTGCAAGGCGGCCACTATGGCTATTGCCTTGGCACGGCACTCAATTCCCTCGGTCGCTACGAAGAAAGTCGTCCGATCCTCATCGAGCAGGCGGAGCACCTTCAACCAGATGCCATGAGCTGGTTCCAGCTGGGTGTAGCGAACGGTAATAGCGACCGATCGGCCGACGCGATTGCGGCCTACGAGAAGGCGATCGCGCTCGATCCTGATTACGACCTCGCCATTTTCAACCTCGGCGGCGTTCATTGGAACAACGGCGATCTCATTGAAGCTGAGCGGGTCTGGCGGCAGGCTATCGAAAAATTTCCTGATCATGCCCTCGCCGAGGAGGTCCGAAAAATATTACCCCTACTCATGCCATGACAGCTAGCAGCCTCTTTCCGGACAGTAGTCTTGGCCGCGGCCGCGGCCTCGACCGGGACGGCCCAAAGCTGCCAATCACGAGGGGTGCCGCGCTGCCATGCAGTATTCACCAGACCTGCCGTTCGAGGCCCGGCGCAATTTTCTCAATGCCTGAGCAGCAGCGCAATGGTGTACTCATCGGCGGCACGGGGACCGGTAAATCCCACCTTGCTGTGAGCATCGCTCGGGCGTGCATCCGGCGCGGCAAACGGGGGCGCTTCTTCAGTGTTGTGGACCTGGTGAACAAACTCGATGCGGAAGCCCGCGCCGGCCGGCGGGGACGCACGGCGGATCTGCTGTGCCGCCTCGGCTTCCTGACCCTCGGCGAGCTTGGCTATCTTCCCTTCGCACAAACCGGTGGTCAGCTATCGCTCCATCTCATCAGCCGCCTCTACGGGCGCAAATCGATCATCGTGACGACCAACCTCGGCTTCGGCGAATGGACCTCGGTCTTCGGCGGCGCCAAGATGACCAGCGCGCTGCTCGGCTGCCTTATCCGCCATTGCGACATCGTCGGAACCGGCAACGAGAGCTGGCGCTTCAAAACCCGAGAATAGCCGAGCCGGCGCTGGCCCGACACGGCTTCGCTTTGTGGAGGCTGCGCCGCATCGGGCCAGCTAACCGCGCGCCGAACAGGGGGGCAATTTTGGATGCGTATAGGGGGGGCAAAGTTCAAGGCCGACTGACACAGTTCACGTCCTTTGTCTGGACAGGTTGTCATCGCCGCTCCGGCCTGCGCATATCAATGGATGGCAAGGGCCGGTTCCTCGATAATATCTTCGGCGAACGGCTCTGGCGGTCCCTGAAATACGAATGCGTCTACCTGCACGCTTGGGAGACCGGGTCAGAAGCGAAGGCAGGTGCTGGTTGCCGGATCGAGTTCTACAACCGAAAACGTCCCCATTCCGCACTTGGCGGCAAACCGCCAGCCGTGGTCTATTGGCTGAGAAATGACGAAACCAAACCCGGTCAGCAGGAGCACAGAGTAGCTTAATTTACGTCCGAACCTGTCCAACGATTGGGGGGTAGTTCAGCACGGTCAATCCCTGAAAAGTATGTTGGCCGACTGCACAGCGTCCCGACGGACTGAAACAACTCTTGCCTGGGGTGAGGCGGATCAGGTCCTGCACCAGCCGCGGGAAATCGCGTTGCTGCTGCTGGTGCAGGACGTTTCCATACGCGGCTCCGCACTTGCCAGGAAACTGCGGAGAAAGACAATGCGCAGCCATGTCCGGGAAGCGGTCCGGAACCTCGTTCTGGAGCCTGCCGGAGAGCTTCTTGCTGAACCTGCCAATAGTCAGTGTTTTCGAGGTCAGGCAGAAAGCATGGTTCTGGGGGAAGCCGCAATTAGTTGATGCGCGTGGCGGGTGTATGCTGGCAAACTCTGGCACCATACCTCAAGTTGTTGTCAGCGTTGCGCAGCAGATGGCGGCCCTGGGTATTGAAATTTCTTGGATTTGGTTGGATACGTTGCGGGTAATTTAAGTTGGATTTTCAGAAAGCTTCCGACGCCGCCGCTGTATGCAAGGATTGATTGCATGCCTTTGCCAGACAGGCGGCTTCGGGCAGACGCATTTTCTGACCCGCTGTCTTCATGCCTTTTCAGGGCAGTTAAAATATATTTTTCGGAGTTGTTCGTTGGATAACAAAGTCGACCGTTCCCCTTTATCTTGTTTGCCTGCCGACTTGGGCGCTGACACGGCTGTTGAGATGTCGCCGGATGCCGGGTTGCATATGCTGGAAATGGCAATCCAAAGGGCGGGAGAGGGATTGACCCGATGGCAGGCTGGCTGTTTTGAGCAGCTCAGCACCGTGTCCTTGGCAAGTGCTGAGATCACTTTATTGCAGTTGATCGGCGATGGCGGCCGGTTCAAAACGATCAAGGAACTGGCCCGGAGCACCAACCGCACCGACATTCCCAATATTCAGTATTCCCTGCGCAAACTGGCCACTGCCGGGCTGACCCGCAAACAGGGGGCGGGCCGCTCAGGGGTCACCTACAGCTTGACTGAGGAAGGCTGTCAGGTGGCAGAGAGGCTGCAGGATACCCGTGAACGTCTGCTGCTGCAGGCGCTGGCGGGGCGTCCGGATCTGGCCAGACGGTTGCATGGCGCTGCGGAAACATTGGAGGACTTGACTGAGCTGTTCGACGCGGCTGTCCGTCAGGCCGAAGCGCGCAGCGGCTCCTGAGGGCGCAGCAGATCCCATTGCACGGATCGGCGGGGGCAGCGTAAGGTTTGGTCATGATCGAACTCAAAGACCTTCAGCTGCTGACTGCGCTGGCGCGGCATCAGCATTTCGCCAAGGCCGCTGCTGATTGCGGTATTTCGCAGCCCGCGTTTTCCATGCGGATCCGCAATTTGGAGGAACGGCTGGGTCTGTCCATCGTGCGCCGGGCCAACCGGTTCCAGGGGCTGACCGAGGAAGGCATGATGATTGTGCGCCGGGCACGCTCGATTCTGGACGATGCCAAGGCACTGGAACAGGAGATTGCGGCAACCCGCGGCGAGGTGACAGGCGCCTTGGTGCTGGGGGTGGTGCCGACCGCCACCGCTTGGGCCGCGCAGTTGGTGGATCAGGTGCATCAGGCCTATCCGAGGATTCTGGCGCGGGTCGAAGTCACCACATCGCTGGCTATTCAGCAACGGCTTTATGATGGTACAATTGATGCCGGAATAACGTATTCCGACAGCATGGGACGGGACCTGGTGACGGTGCAGCCGCTTTACGAGGAAAGCTATGTGCTGCTGGCACCGGAGGAGATGGTGGCGGACTGGGGTGATGCGATCAGCTGGGCAGAAGCGGCAGAATTGCCGCTCAGCTTGCTGGATCAGCAGATGCAGAACCGCCGCATTCTGGACCGGATCTTTGCGGATCTGGAGCTGAGGCCGGAGATTGTGTCTGAATCCAACGGTTTCATGGCGTCGATGGTGCTGGCACGTGAGGGATCGGTGGCGACGATTCTGCCGCGTGCGCTGATGCAAGCCCTGGGGGGGCTCGGCGGAACCCGGGTGCTGACGCTGATCAAGCCGGAACAAACCCGGCAGATTTGCATCGCCACTTTGGACCGGACACCGGAACTCACAACTGTGCGCGCTTTAAAAGAGGTGGTTGCGACGTTTGTGGACGATGGGATGCCGCAAATGGCGTGATAAGCGTTACTTATCGTACGTTCGGTTTTCTAGATTTGACGATATTCATTCTTGATGGCATTTCGGGTTGAATTACGTGCTGACTGGAGGACCCCATGGCACCATTGGATGATAGCAAGGGCGTATGGAAGTCCGGCAAAGGCAAAGGGCGCAAGACGCCCAAAGGCCGCCAGGTTGACGACATTGCGCTGAGCGAGGTTCAGGAGCTGCTGGGTGACCGCCCGCGCAACCGTGATCTTCTGATTGAATTCCTGCACCTGATTCAGGACAAATACGGCTGCCTCAGTGCCGCGCATATCCGGGCGCTGGCCGAGGAGATGCGCACCGGTCAGGCGGAAATTTACGAGGTGGCAACCTTCTACGCCCATTTCGATGTGGTGAAGGAAGGCGAGACACCGCCGCCCGCGCTGACCATCCGGGTCTGCGACTCGCTGTCCTGCGAGCTGGCGGGTGCTGAACAGCTGCAAAAAGCGCTGGAAGATGGGCTGGACGCCTCCCAGGTCCGCGTTCTGCGCGCACCCTGCATGGGCCGCTGCGACACAGCACCTGTGCTGGAAATCGGCCACAACCACATCGACCATGCGACGGTTGAAAAGGTTGAAGCAGCGATTGCGGCAGATGACACCCACGCGCATGTCCCTGAATATGAGACCTTCGCCGCCTACGAGGCCGAAGGCGGATATGCCACGCTGAAAGACCTGCGTGCCAATGGCGACTGGGAAGCGGTTCAGGCGAAAGTCAAAGAAGCCGGTCTGCGCGGTCTTGGCGGCGCTGGCTTCCCGTCGGGCACCAAATGGGGTTTTGTCCGCGCCAACGAAGGCCCGCGTTACCTGGCCGTAAACGGCGATGAGGGCGAGCCGGGCACCTTCAAGGACCGTTACTATCTGGAGCGTACTCCGCATGTCTTCCTGGAAGGCATGCTGATTGCCGCCTGGGCTGTGGAAGCCGAGAAGGCTTTCATCTACATGCGCGACGAGTATCCGGCAGTGCTGGAAATCCTCGCGACCGAGATCAAGGCGCTGGAAGACGCTGGTATCGTCGAGGCAGGCTATATCGATCTGCGCCGCGGGGCAGGGGCCTATATCTGCGGTGAAGAAAGCGCGATGATCGAATCGATCGAAGGCAAGCGCGGCGAGCCGCGCCACCGTCCGCCGTTTGTGGCGCAGGTGGGTATCTTCGGCCGTCCGACCCTCGTTCACAACGTCGAGACGCTCTACTGGGTCGCCAAGATCTGCCGCGAAGGCCCCGAGTGCCTGAATTCGGTTGAAAAGAACGGCCGCAAGGGCCTGCGCAGCTATTCGGTCTCGGGCCGTGTGAAGAACCCGGGCGTGCACCTGCTGCCAGCCGGGTCCACCATCACCGACGTCATCGAAGCCTGCGGCGGTATGCTGGATGGCCACGCGTTCAAGGCATACCAGCCGGGCGGACCCTCCTCGGGCCTGCTGCCTGCGTCGATGAACGACATTCCGCTCGACTTCGACACGCTGCAGCCGCACGGCACTTTCATCGGGTCTGCCGCTGTTGTGGTTCTGTCCGATCAGGACTCGGCCCGCGACGCTGCGCTGAACATGCTGCGGTTTTTTGAGGATGAAAGCTGCGGCCAATGCACCCCCTGCCGGGTGGGCTGCGAAAAAGCCGTGAAGCTGATGAGCGAAAAGAAGTGGGATCAGGGCCTGCTGGAAGAGCTGAGCGCGGCGATGGTTGACACATCGATCTGCGGTCTGGGTCAGGCAGCGCCGAACCCGATCCGCCTGACCATCAAACACTTCCCCGAGGAGGTTTAAGCCATGAGCGATAAAATCACTTTCACACTCGATGGCGAACAGGTCACGGCAGATGCAGGCCTGACCATCTGGGAAGTCGCCAACGGCCGTGGCTTGAAGATCCCGCATCTGTGCCACAAGCCGCAGCCCGGCTACCGCCCGGACGGTAACTGCCGGGCTTGTATGGTCGAGATCGAAGGCGAGCGCACGCTGGCCGCCTCCTGTATCCGCGAACCCGCCGAAGGCATGGTTGTCACCACCAACAACGCGCGGGCTGAGAACGCCCGCAAGATGGTGATGGAGCTGCTGGTCGCCGACCAGCCCAAGCAGGAAGAGGCGCACGACAAATCCTCCCACATGTGGGACATGGCGGAGCTGAACGGCGTGACCGAGAGCCGCTTCCCCAAGCTGGAAGAGGGCCGCATCCCACTGCTGGATGATTCCCACATTGCCATGAAGGTGAATCTGGACGCCTGTATTTCCTGCGGTCTGTGCGTGCGTGCGTGCCGTGAAGTGCAGGTGAATGATGTGATCGGCATGGCCGGCCGCGGCCATGATGCCTATCCGACCTTCGACATTGCCGATCCGATGGGCCAGTCGACCTGTGTGGCCTGCGGCGAATGTGTGCAGGCCTGCCCGACCGGCGCGCTGATGCCTGCCACTGTGGTGGACGAAAACCAGGTTGGCGACAGTAAGGACTTTGATTCTGAGACAGAAAGCGTCTGCCCGTTCTGCGGCGTTGGCTGCAAGGTCTCGCTCAAGGTCAAGGACGGCAAGGTCAAGCATGTCGAGGGCATCAACGGCCCGGCAAACGAAGGCCGCCTGTGCGTCAAGGGCCGCTTCGGCTTTGACTACATCCACCACCCGCACCGCCTGACCAAGCCGCTGATCCGCCGCGACGACGCGCCCGCGAAAGGCCTGAACGTCGATCCGGGCAACCTGTCGACCCACTTCCGCGAAGCGACTTGGGAAGAGGCGATGGATCTGGCTGGCAAAGGCCTGATGAAGCTGCGGGACGAAGATCCGAAATCGGTGGCGGGTTTTGGCTCGGCAAAATGTACCAACGAGGAGGCTTACCTCTTCCAGAAGTTCATTCGCCAGGGATTCAAGCACAACAACGTCGATCACTGCACCCGTCTGTGCCACGCGTCGTCTGTTGCGGCGCTGATCGAAAACGTCGGCTCCGGTGCTGTGACCGCGACCTTCAACGAGATCGAAAACGCGGATGTGGCGATTATCATCGGCTCCAACCCGATCGAAAACCACCCGGTTGCGGCGACCTACTTCAAGCAGTTCACCAAACGCGGCGGCAAGCTGATCGTGATGGATCCGCGCGGTGTCGGCATGCGGCGCTTTGCAACCGAGATGCTGCAGTTCCGCCCCGGCGCGGATGTGTCGATGCTGAACGCGATCATGCATGTGATCGTCGAGGAGGAGCTGTATGACAGTCAGTACATCCATCGCTGGACCGAGAACTGGGAAGCTGAAAAAGAGCACCTGAAGCAGTTCACGCCTGAGAAGATGTCGGAAATCTGCGGCATTGAACCGGATCAGCTGCGCCGCGTTGCACGGATCTTTGCCAATGCAAATGCGGGTCTGATCTTCTGGGGCATGGGCATCTCTCAGCACATTCACGGCACCGACAACTCGCGCTGTCTGATTTCGCTGGCCCTGATGACCGGCAACGTGGGCAAGCCGGGCGCCGGTCTGCACCCGCTGCGCGGCCAGAACAACGTGCAGGGCGCGTCTGACGCGGGCCTCATTCCGATGTTCCTGCCGGACTATCAGACCGTGACTTCGGATGATGTGCGCAAGTCCTTTACCGATGTCTGGGGCGGCGGCGACTTCTCGAACGAGAAGGGCCTCACCGTGACTGAGATCGTCGATCAGGCCTATGCCGGCAACATCAAGGGCATGTACATTCAGGGTGAAAACCCGGCGATGTCGGACCCGGATGCAGATCACGCGCGGGATGCCTTTGCCAAGCTGGAGCTGATGATCGTGCAGGATATCTTCCTGACCGAGACCGCGAATTATGCGGACATCATCCTGCCGGCCTCGGCGCTCTATGAAAAGAACGGCACTGTGTCGAACACCAACCGCCAGGTGCAGCGTGTGCGTCCCGCCGTGGCGCCTCCGGGCGAGGCGCGCGAGGACTGGAAAGTCACCGTGGAACTGGCGCAGCGCATCGGGCTTCCCTGGAAGTACGATGATGTGAGCGAAGTCTTTGCCGAGATGAAGCTGAACATGAAGTCCCTGAACAACATCACCTGGGAACGCCTTGAGACCGAGACCATCACCTACCCGTCGCTGCATGAGACCGACCCCGGTCAGGCGATTGTGTTCGGCGATGGCTTCCCGCGTCCCGAAGGCCGTGCCCGCTTCACTCCGGCATCGGTGATCCCGCCGGATGAAGCACCGGATGCAGAGTATCCGATGATCATGACCACCGGCCGCCAGCTGGAGCATTGGCACACCGGGTCAATGACCCGCCGCTCCCTGGTGCTGGACGCTGTGGAGCCGGAAGCCAACTGTTCTCTCAATCCCAAGACCCTGCGGGCGATGGGTGTCGAGCCGGGCGAAATGGTGCGTCTTTCCACCCGCCGCGGTTCGATCGAGATCATGGCGCGGGCTGATCGGGCAATTGCCGAGGACATGGTGTTTGTGCCTTTTGCCTATGTTGAGGCAGCAGCCAATATCCTGACCAACCCGGCAATCGACCCTTACGGCAAGATCCCCGAGTTCAAGTTCTCGGCGGTCCGGGTTGAAAAGGTGGAGAGTCAGATCGCCGCTGAGTAATCCGGCTGCGTATAGATGAATTAAAGGCGGGCGCGGAGCTGATGGCTTCGCGCCCGCTTTGCGTTTGGGCTTCCAGGCACCGGCGTATTTGAGGCTGGCGGCCCGCTATGTTCCGGGCAGAGAGCTTTGTCAGCTGTGGCGAGCCAGAAAACGGTCCAGATCCCGCTTTGACGGCGGCGTGCCGGTGAAAACCTCGACCCAGCCGGGCATAAGCGATATCCGGTATTCCGTGCTTTCGTTCACTTGCATCGAGATATAGCCGATCTGAGTATAGATCATTGCCCGAGCGCGGATCAGTGCGACGTTGGCGCTGAAACCAAAGCGGATAAACATCTCTGTCAAAGCCTGTTCGCGCCGGGTATCGGCCTGGTCCAGCCGTGCCTGCAAGTCACGGTCGTTGCGCGCCCAATTGCGGATGGCCAGATCCAGCCGGGAGTCGAACAGGTCGGCATCAATCCAGCAGTCGAACAGATTGAACAACGCTTCGGCAATACTCTCTGCATATGCCTCGGACCGGGCGATCAGGTTCCCGGTGTTCTTTTCTTCCCAACGCCGGATCATCGCCTCCAGCAGTGCCTCGCGGTCTTTAAAATGCCAGTAGAAACTGGTGCGGGCCACGCCAAGCCGCTTGGCCAGCGGCATCACTTTCACCGCTTCCACGCCGCTCTCGGTCAGTACTTCGTAAGCGGCTGATAGCCAGTCTTCGTCACCCAGCCGGGTGCGGGTAATGTCCTGAGTGTCCATGCGACAGCCATAACAGCAGGGCAGGGCGGGCGCAACTTTTCTTGACAGGTGTGATTGTTTAATTGACACATATGTCAAGAGCGACTGGCGACTCGCAAATGCCGCGCTTGCCCAGACATCGTTCCAGGAGACCCCCATCATGTCCAAGGACCCGCTGCTGCAGCCCTACCAGCTGAAACACCTGACGCTGCGCAATCGGATCATGACCACCAGCCATGAACCGGCCTATCCGGAAGACGGCATGCCCAAGGAGCGCTATGCCGCTTATCACGCGGAGCGGGCAAAGGCGGGCGTGGCGCTGACGATGACCGCCGGGTCGGCCGCGGTCAGCCGCGACAGCCCGCCGGTGTTCAACAATATTCTCGCTTACAAGGATGAGGTGGTGCCGTGGATCCGCAACCTCACGGATCAGGTGCACGAGCATGGTGCCGCCGTGATGATCCAGCTTACCCACCTTGGCCGCCGCACCGGCTGGAACAAAGGCGACTGGCTGCCCTCGGTCAGCTCGTCCCGGCACCGTGAACCGGCTCACCGTGCCTTCCCCAAGCTGGCCGAGGACTGGGATATCGCCCGGATCATCAGCGATTTCTCCGATGCCGCAGAGCGGATGAAGGACGGCGGCATGGATGGGATCGAACTGCAGGTCTACGGCCATCTGATGGACCAGTTCTGGTCGCCGCTGACCAATGATCTGGACGGGCCATACGGCGGCCAGACGCTGGAGAGCCGGATGAAATTCCCGATGGACGTGCTGCAGGCCGTGCGGGACCGGGTCGGGGCGGAGTTCATCGTCGGCTTGCGCTACACGGCAGACGAGGCACAGAAGGGTGGCATCACACCGGAAGAAGGCCTTGAGATATCCAAGCGCCTGGCGGACAGCGGCATGGTGGACTTCCTCAATGTAATCCGCGGCCGCATCCATACAGATCCGGCGATGACCGATGTGATCCCGGTACAGGGGATGAAGTCAGCCCCGCATCTGGATTTTGCCGGGGAGGTGAAAAAAGCGACTGGCATGCCCACCTTCCACGCCGCCCGCATCCCGGATGTGGCAACTGCCCGCCATGCGGTTGCCGCGGGGCTTTTGGACATGGTTGGCATGACCCGCGCCCATATAGCTGATCCGCATGTGGTGAAGAAAATTATTGAGGGGCGCGAGGATGAGATCCGCCCCTGTGTGGGGGCGACCTATTGCCTGGACCGGATCTATCAGGCGGGGGATGCGCTGTGCATCCACAATGCAGCGACGGGCCGTGAGCTGACCATGCCGCATGAGATTGCGCCCGCAGAGGTCCGCAAGAAGGTTGTGATCGTCGGTGCCGGCCCTGCCGGGCTGGAGGCTGCGCGGGTGGCGGCGGAACGGGGGCATCATGTCACCGTGTTTGAGGCCGCGGCCGAGCCGGGCGGCCAAGTGCGCCTGACCGCACAGAACCCGCGCCGGGCAGAAATGATCGGCATAATAGACTGGCGCATGGCGCAATGCGCCGCGCGGGACGTGGAGTTCCGTTTCAGCACCTGGGCCGAGGCCGCAGACGTGACCGCGCTGAACCCGGATGTTGTAATCGTCGCGACGGGAGGTTTGCCAAACACCGAATTGTTCGAAACCCGCGGGGAGGCTTCGCATGTTGTCTCGGCCTGGGATATTATTTCCGGTGACGTGAAGCCGGCCGCAAATGTGCTGATTTATGACGAGAGCGGCGACCACCCTGGATTGATGGCGGCAGAGATTGCCGCCAATGCTGGCGCCAGGGTCGAGGTGATGACGCCTGATCGGACCTTTGCCCCGGACATCATGGCGATGAACCTGGTGCCCTACATGCGGGCGCTGCAGGATAAGGACGTCACCTTCACCGTGACCCGTCGCCTACTTAAGGTGGCGCGCAACGGCAATCAGCTGACCGCAGCAATCGGGACGGACTACAGCAGCCATGTGTATGAGGCAGGTTATGATCAGGTGGTTCTCAACTACGGGACGCTGCCGCTGGACGATCTGTACTTTGATCTCAAAGAACTCTCGTTCAACCGCGGCGAGGTCGGCCAGGATGCGCTGATCGCGGGCAGCCCGCAAAGGATCGCGTCCAACCCGCAAGGGCAGTTCCAGCTGTTTCGCATCGGCGATGCGGTTTCTGCCCGCAACACCCACGCGGCGATCTATGATGCGCTGCGGCTGATGAAGGATATCTGATATGCGTTTGGGTTTTTTGGGATGCGGCACCATTGCTTCTGCCGTGGTGCGGGGCCTGGCCGGCAAGGGCCACCGGATCACGGTTTCGGAACGCAGCAAAGCTCAGTCCGCGGCGCTTGCCGGGGCGTTCAGGGATGTCACGGCGGCTGGCAATCAGGCGGTGATCGATGCCAGCGATGTGATCTTCCTCGGCATGATGGCGGAAGCCGCTGAGGGCATTCTGAAGGAGCTGGTCTTCCGTGAAGGCCAGCAGGTGATCTCCTTCATGGCCGGTGCGGATCTCGGCCGCGTGGCAGATCTGGCCGCTCCGGCCAAAGCTGCTGCAGTGATGATCCCCTTTCCGGGCATCGCGCAGGGCGGCTCTCCGGTCATTGCTTTGGGGGACACCGCGCTGCTTGGCCGGATGTTCGAGCCGGACAACCGGGTCTTTGCCCTCAAGGATGAAAATGAACTGAGTGCCTATCTGTCAGCGCAGGCAGTGCTCTCGCCGGCGGCGCGCCTGGTAGGCGACGCCGCAGAGTGGCTCGGGGAGCGGGTTTCGGATCCTTTGCAGGGAGAGGCGTTTCTGCGGATGCTGGTGTCCACAAGCCTGCAGGCTTCAGGCTGCGCAGATCTGATTGAGGCGCTGAATACACCTGGCGGTTACAACCAGCGGCTAAGGCTGCATATGGAGGAGGCAGGCCTGCGCAGCAGCCTTGCGGAAGGTTTGAGTGAACTCGAAGGGTGAAACACCAGCGTATGATTAGACAGACGGCCTGATTGGCTTTTTTTGGCCGGGTTGGTGTGATTCCGGGCGGGGTGACTCGTTTTTGTGGGGTGATTTGCTGTGCTTCCGGTTTGTGAGTCTGTGGATAAGCGCGGTTGTTCTGTGGGTAAGTTGTGCTGCGG
>NZ_LUKH01000038.1:0-40715 GCF_001593695.1 Leisingera sp. F5
GGCAATCTCGCGCTGGGCGATCCGGGCCAGCATGTCGGCGTCGGGCTGCGGCGGTTCGGCGCCAAAGTAGCGGTCATCAGAGGCCAGGTCGCGGAAATACTCGGCAATGGCCTTCATTGTGCCGAAGGAATCCTCAAACCCTTCCAAAGTGCAGGAAAAGGTTCCATAGGATACGGTCAAGACTTTGTTGTTATGTACCATCAGCTCGCTCGTCTTCGTCACATCAGTTGTCATTTACCATATTGGCTTGAAGGACCAATTTTGCTCGAATCCGTGCAATTGATCGTATCATTTTGTGTTCACATTGTGACTTGTTTCCGAAACTGCCAGGAATGCGCCCCATGAACTGTCTGATTGTTGATGTACCGGAACCAATCACACTGATTGGCGGCGGTGAGCTTGGATCCGGCGATCTGGAGGCGGCGCTGGCTCTGGCGCCGGTGCTTGTGGCGGCAGATGGCGGGGCTGCTGCGGCACTGGCCGCGGGGCATGTGCCAAGCGCGGTGATCGGTGATTTCGACTCGCTGACAGAGGGTGCGCGCGCGCAGTTGCCGCCGGGCAGCCTGTTTCCGGTGGCGGAGCAGGACAGCACCGATTTCGATAAGGCCTTGCGGTCTGTTGCGGCGCCGGTGGTGCTGGCGGTGGGGTTTCTGGGCGCGCGGGTGGATCACCAGCTGGCGGCGTTTAATACGCTGGTGCAGGGGCATCAGACCCCATGCGTGCTGATTGGTGAGACGGAGGTGATCTTTCACCTGACCCATGCAGTGGAATTGCCCGCGGAGAAGGGGGAGGTGATTTCGCTGTTTCCGATGCAGGAGGTGACCGGGCGGTCCGAGGGGCTGGAGTGGCCCATCGACGGGTTGCGGATGTCGCCGATGGGGCGGGTCGGCACCTCGAACCGGGCGCTGGGGGCGGTGCGGCTGGCGCCGGAGGGGCCGGGGCTGCTGGCGATTGTGCCGCGGCGGCTGCTGGCGGATGTGATGGCGGCGGTCAGGCTGGATTGATGCGTTTCCGGGTTTCCGAGTCCCTGCGCTCGCGCATCACGGCATAAAGGCCTGCGCTGATGGTCAGCAGGATGCCGATGGCGGCGAGCGTGTTGGGCAGTTCGGAAAAGATCAGCCAGCCAAAGAACACTGCCACCGGGATTTCCAGGTACTGCATCGAAGCGAGGGTCGAGGTGGGAGCGAACCGCAGGCTCCAGGTCATCAGGAGATGCGCCACGGTGCCGAGTGCGCCGGCGGCGGCCAGCAGGGTCCAGGTGTCTTGCGGCGGCAGGGCTGTGGAGAGGGCGGCCACACCGGCGGCATCGCCGATCAGGATCGCCGGCGCCAAGAGTACAGTGCCCATGACGCCCGCCACTGCCTGGACGGAAACCGGATCGGTTTCCTTGGCGATCTTGCGGGTGATCAGCATGAACAGGGCAAAGATGACCGCCACCAGCAGCGGCCACAGGGCATTCCAGCCGACGGCGGCAAAGCTGGGTTGAATGACCAAGAGGGTGCCGGTGAAGCCGACGGCACAGGCGCCGAGGCGGTGCAGGCCGACGTTCTCGTGCAGGGCGTATTTTCCCAGCAGCAGCATGATGAACGGCATCACAAAGGCAATGGCCACCGCATCGGCCAGCGGCAGGTATTTGAAGGCGGTGAACATGGCGGCGATGCCGCCCATCTGCAAGAGCGTGCGCAGGAACAAGAGCGGCGCCACCCGGCGCGACAGGCTGAGCGGCAGCCGCATTGCCAGTGCCAGCGGCAGCAGGATCGCGGCCTGGGCGGCAAAGCGGATGAACACGATCTGGGCAACCGGCACCCGGTTGGTCAGCAGTTTTGCAATCGCGTCCCCGAGCGGGATCACCATGCAGAAGCCCAGCATCAGGGCGATGCCGAGGAGGGGGCGGTCCTGTGTCATGGCGCCACGCTAGGCGGGGCAGGGGCGGGATACAAGAAAAGGTTGTTTCTATCAGGTTGCGCAATCGGGGGCGTGTTGCGCAGCAGCACGGCCCGTGCCTGACCTTGGGAAGGCGCTTTGACACCTCCCCAAGGTCAGGCACGGGCCTTTTGTTGGACTAACTGTGTAGGGAAGCCGCGGCGTCAGCAGTTCGGCACGTTCACCGCGAGGCCGCCGAGCGAAGTTTCCTTGTACTTGTCGTGCATGTCGGCGCCGGTCTGGCGCATGGTCTCGATGCAGGCATCGAGCGGCACAAAGTGCTGGCCGTCGCCGCGCAGGGCGAGGGAGGCTGCGGAGACCGCCTTGATCGCCGCCAGGCCGTTGCGTTCGATGCAGGGGACCTGGACCAGGCCTTTTACGGGGTCGCAGGTCATGCCGAGGTGATGCTCCAGCGCGATCTCGGCGGCGTTTTCCACCTGTTCGGGGGTGCCGCCCATCACCGCGCAAAGACCCGCGGCGGACATGGCGGCGGCGGAGCCGACCTCCGCCTGGCAGCCCGCCTCGGCGCCGGAAATCGAGGCGTTGTATTTCACCAGGCCGGCAATCGCGGCGGCGGTCAGCAGGAAATCCTCCACATGGGTCTCGGACGCGCCCGGCACATGGTCGAGGTAGTAGCGGATCACCGCCGGAAGGGTGCCTGCAGCGCCGTTGGTCGGCGCGGTCACAACCTGGCCGCCGGCCGCGTTTTCCTCGTTCACCGCCATCGCATAGACGCTCATCCAGTCGTTGATGGTGTGCGGCGCGGTCAGGTTCATGCCGCGTTCGGCCATCAGCGCGTCATAGATGCCCTTGGCGCGGCGGCGCACCTTGAGGCCGCCGGGCAGGATGCCGTCGCGCTCCAGCCCGCGGTTGATGCAGTCGTTCATCACCTGCCAGATGCGGGCGGTGCCTTTGGCGAGGCTGACTTCGCAGCCGCGGGCGATTTCATTGGCGCGCTTCATGCCGGCAATGGATTTGCCGCTGGATTTGGCCATCTCCAGCATCTCGGCGGCGGATTTGAACGGGAAGGGAACCGGGTCGCCTTCGTCGGTTGCCTTACCCCGGTCCAGTTCTTCCTCGGTGACGACAAAGCCGCCGCCGATCGAGTAGTAGACCTGTTTCAGGATCACGTCGCCCTGGGCGTCGGTGGCCATCAGGATCATGCCGTTGGAGTGGCCCGGCAGCGCGTGATCATAGTCAAAGATCATGTCGGCCTTGGGGTCGAAGTGCAGTTCGCCCAGCCCCTCGGGGTGCATGGTATGGGTCTTGTCCAGCTCCGCCAGGAAGGCCGTGGCCTTGGCGTCGTCATAGTCATGGGCGACAAAGCCGCCAAGCCCGAGGATGGTGGCGCGGTCGGTGGCGTGGCCGACGCCGGTGAAGGCCAGCGAGCCGTGCAGCGAGGCGCGCAGCCCGTGGAATTCAAACGGCGACGCGCGCATCATATCGAGGAAGCGCGCGGCGGCGACCATCGGGCCCATGGTGTGCGAGGACGACGGGCCAATGCCCACTTTGAACATGTCGAAAACGGAGAGGAACATCAGGTGGCTGATCCTTCTGGGGGATTGGCATAGGCCGGGGCGGTGAACGGGGTGGCGCCGAGGCCCTCGGCCTCGCACGCGATGGCAACGGCGGGGCGGTGTTCGAGCACGGCGCAGAGGCGCTGCAGGCAGGGGTAACCGGCAATGCGGAACCAGGATCTGTCCGCATTGGCAGGGTAAAGCCCCATCCAGCGCATCTGGCAGGCCAGGTAGTAGTCCAGCACCGAGGGCTGCGGCGCGCCGAGCCAGGCAGGCCGTTCAGCGGCGGCGCGGTCGAGACTGGTCAGATGCTGATGCAGCCGCTGGCGGATGACGGACTGCAGCTGCGCCTGCTGGGCGGAGTCAGCGCCGATGTATTTTTGCGGATAGAACAGCATCCGCAGATCAGCATGCAAGGTGTTGGAGGCAAAGAACAGCCATTTCAGGAACGGCGCGTAATCCGCGAACCCTGCTGCCGGGGCCATCGCCCCATGCCGGGCGGCCAGCCACAACAGGATGGCGGCGGTTTCAAACAGCGGCCCGTCGGGGGTTTCCAGCACCGGGATCAGCCCGCCCGGATTAAGCGCCAGGTATTCGGCGCTGCGCTGTGCCATTGCCTTGCGGTCGACGAGAACGGCGTCAAACGGCAGGCTAAGCTCGTCCAGCACCAGCCGGATGACCAGTGAAGCGTTGTCGGGGGCGTAGTGCAGGCGGTATTCGGGTTTCATGACGCAATATTATGACGCAGACGCCCGAAATACGTGTCCGTTTCCGGCGTTTCCAATAGGAAACCCGCCTTTGTGATGCATGTTTCGCTGCCGGGGCGCCGGGTGGCTGTTTCCTGCTTGTGCTTCAGGCGGCTATTGCCGCCGGGCGGTGCAGACAAAATGGGTGAGCGACATGAAGAATCTGCCCTCGGCGGCCAGTTCCTGCTGCTCGCGGGTCCAGGCGGCGGCATCGTCGGGGTCGGTGGCGCCGATGTCCACCGCAAAGGCGCGGATCAGCTGGATCATCATCGCTGCCAGCCCGTCCGGGCGCAGGGTGATGTCGCAGACGGCAAGCGGCTGCATCTGCTGGACTTCGAACCCGCAACTGCGCATTTCGGACGGCAGTTTTGCAGGCAGATCGCGCACTGCCATATGGCGGTTCCAGGCCTCCAGCATCCGGTTCATACGGGTGGTATTGTCGCTGTGCCAGGCCAGGGTGTCCCAATGCATGTCGCCAACCACCAGCCGCCCGCCGGGCTTCAGCACCTTGTGCAAGGCGCGCAGGGCAAGGCGGCGGTCGGTCAGATATTCGAACACTTGCAGCGAAACGGCTTTGTCAAAGCTTTCCGGTTCAAACGGCAGCCGGGCAGCATCGCCCTCGGCCAGGGTGGTATTGGCGCGCCCCTCCAGCCGGTTGCGGGCGGCGGCCAGCATGTCGGGGCTGGCGTCCAACCCGGTCACGTGGCCCGCGGCGCCGACAGCGCGGGCCAGTTCCAGCGTCAGCAGCCCGTTGCCGCAGCCCAGATCCAGGATGCGGTCGCCCGGCTGCGGCAACAGTGCGTCGAAACTGGCCCGCCGCCGCTGCGACACATCGGCGCCCTGATAGGCGTCTTCCAGGACCCGGGCGGTTTCCTCGTCGAATTGCAGCATGGTTTTGATCCCCCAAGTTGTTGATCAATAGCCCGGCTGCGGCGCATTTCCAGCCGCGGTGCCGGAATCCGCTGCAAGCCCCCTCGCACAGAGGCGGCAAACCGCCTATAACCGCGGCAAACGCGTATTCATGGAGTCACCTGATGACCGGAGAACTGTCGCCCATCGACAAGGCGAAATTTGTGGCTGCCAAACGGGCCGCTGAAATGGTTGAGGATGGCATGCGGGTTGGTCTTGGCACCGGGTCCACCGCCGCCTGGCTGGTGCGCTGCCTGGGCGAGATGGTGAGCCGCGACGGGTTGAAGATCACCGCAGTGCCGACCTCCAGCCGCACAGCCGCGCTGGCGCGGGACGTGGGCATCAATGTGGTGTCGCTGGACGAGGCCAAATGGCTGGATATGACCATCGACGGCGCCGATGAGTTCGATGCCGATCTGAACCTGATCAAGGGCGGCGGCGGCGCGCATCTGCAGGAGAAAATCGTGGCCACCGCCTCTGATCAGATGGTGGTGATTGCCGATGCCAGCAAATCGGTTGAGACGCTGGGCGCCTTCCCGCTGCCGGTTGAGGTGCTGCCGTTCGGCTGGCAGAGCAGCCAGGCGCTGATCGAGGAGACCCTGGTGTCGATGGATGTGATGGGCCGCACCACGACGCTGCGGATGAACGGCGATGCGCCCTTTGTGACCGACGAGGGCAATTACATTCTTGACCTGCATCTGAAACGCATCGGCAATGCCCGCCAGCTGGCGCTGGTGATGAACCAGATCCCCGGCGTGATCGAGAACGGGCTGTTCATCGACATCTGCGACACGGTGGTGATCGGTTTCGGCGACGGCCGGGTCGAGGTGCGCGACATCAACGAAGGCACGGTTGAGAAGGACAAGCTGGACTTTGTCGAGAACGACAATCTGTTCACTGATCTGCAGGATTAATCCTGGCTTCGAATGAAATGCTCCGCCCGGGTGGGAGGCGGGGCACTGCCCTGCGCAAATTTGTGCAGGGCTTGCCTTTACCAAATTGAGACCATTCCGCCTCACAACCTCGCGTGAATACGCAGCAAAAGGTTGAATGCGGCGCAATAACGCCCACTTGGGCATATAGCGTTTGGTGGCCCGTTATGGGATACACCTGCACAAGACATGCAAAGGGCGGAAACTCATGAGCTTTGATTACGATCTGTTTGTCATCGGCGGCGGCTCGGGCGGGGTGCGGGCGGCCCGCGTGGCAGCACAGGAAGGCGTCAAGGTGGCGCTGGCTGAAGAGGACCGCTATGGCGGCACTTGCGTGATCCGGGGCTGCGTGCCGAAAAAGCTGATGGTGTTTGCCTCGGAATATTCCGGCATGGCCGAGGACGCCCAGGCTTATGGCTGGGACATCCAGCCCGGCGCCTTCAACTGGGACGCCTTCAAGGGCAAGCTGCATGCCGAGCTGGACCGGCTGGAAGGCATCTACCGGGGTATCCTGAAGAACAACGGCGTCGAAAGCTTTGACCAGCGCGCCAGGCTGGCCGATGCCCACACGGTTGAGCTGGCCGACGGCACCCGCAAGACGGCCAAGCATATTCTGGTTGCCACCGGCGGCTGGCCGACCGTGCCGGAGTTTCCGGGCTCGGAGCTGGCGATCACTTCGAACGAGATCTTCCACCTGGATACGCTGCCCGAAAGCCTGCTGATTGTCGGCGGCGGTTATATCGCGTCTGAATTTGCGGGCATCATGAATGGCTTGGGCGTCAAGACCACGCAATTCTACCGCGGCCCGCAGATCCTGCGCGGCTTTGATGAGGAAGCGCGCGGCGTGATTGCGGAGGGCATGGTGGAAGCGGGCGTGGACTTGCAGCTGAACACCAATATCACCGAGATGCGCGCAGAAGGCGGCAAGATCCGGGTGACCGATACGCACGGCAATGAACATCTGTTCGACAAGGTGATGTACGCCACGGGCCGCGCGCCCAATGCGGACAACCTTGGCCTTGAAGACATCGGCGTCGAGCGCGGCAAGGGCGGGGCCATTATGGTCGATGCCTACAGCCAGACCGCGGTGCCCTCGGTCTTTGCCGTCGGCGACGTGACCGACCGGGTGAACCTGACGCCGGTGGCGATCCGCGAAGGCATGGCGTTCGTCGAGACCGTGTTCAAGGGCAACCCCACCAGCCCCGATCACGAGCTGATCCCGACGGCGATTTTCACCCAGCCGGAAATGGGCACTGTGGGTCTCAGCGAAGAAGACGCGGCCAAGCAGGAAGCGATTGAGGTGTACTCCACCTCCTTCAAACCGATGCAGCAGGCCTTTGCGGGCCGCGCCCAGAAGGTGCTGATGAAGCTGGTGGTGTCGAAAGCCACGCGCAAGGTGCTGGGCTGCCATATCGTCGCACCGGGTGCGGGAGAGATGATCCAGCTGGCCGGAATTGCGGTAAAGATGGGCGCAACCAAGGAAGATTTCGACCGTACGGTTGCGGTCCACCCGACAATGTCGGAAGAGTTGGTAACGCTGAAGACTCCGGTGCGCACGACCTGATCGGGCAGACCGGCAATAATTTAGACCTCATGCCGCCCATTGTGAAACATTCATGGGCGGCAGCAAACGGATAGGAGACAAATGGCGGGCAATAGCGGTGGCCCATGGGGGGGCGGTGGCTCCTCTGGCGGCGGAGGAGGCAACCGGGGCAATAACGGCGGCAACAATGGCGGCGGCGGCGGCCGCAAGCCGGAGGACCCCCAGATCCCCGAGATTGACGAACTGGTGAAGAAAGGCCAAGAGCAGCTGCGCGTCCTGATGGGCGGGCGCGGCGGTTCCGGCGGACGGGGCGGCCGCGGCGGCGGCTCCGGCGGCGGCGGGCCGCTGTTCACCAAGGGCACCTTGGGGCTGGCTGTCATTGCCGGCGCCGTGCTGTGGGGCTTTGCCAGCTTTTATACCGTGAAGCCGGAAGAGCAGTCGGTTGAGCTGTTCCTGGGCGAATATTCCTCGACCGGGCTGCCGGGGCTGAACTTTGCGCCCTGGCCGCTGGTGACCAAGGAAATCCTGCCGGTGACCCGCGAACAGACCGAAGACATCGGTGTCGGCGGCGGCCGCAGCTCGGAAGCCGGGCTGATGCTGACCGGGGACGAGAACATTGTCGATATCGATTTCCAGGTGGTCTGGAACATCAATGATCCGGCGAAGTTCCTGTTCAACCTGCGCGATGCCCGCACCACCATCCGGGCGGTATCGGAATCGGCGATGCGCGAGATTATCGCCCAGTCGGAACTGGCGCCGATCCTGAACCGCGACCGTGGCTCGATCGCCTCGCGGCTGCAGGAGCTGATCCAGTTCACGCTGGACGATTACGACAGCGGCATCAACATCATCCGCGTCAACTTTGACAAAGCGGATCCGCCTGCGTCCGTGATTGCCGCCTTCCGCGATGTTCAGGCTGCTGAACAGGAACGCGACAGGCGCCAGAACGAAGCCGACGCCTATGCCAACAATGCGCTGGCTGAGGCCCGAGGTCAGGCGGCTGAGCTGCTGGAACGGGCCGAAGGCTACCGTGCGCGCGTTGTCAATGAAGCCCAGGGTGAGGCGAGCCGCTTTAGCGCGGTTCTGACCGAATACCAGAAGGCGCCTGAGGTGACACGCAAACGGCTGTACATTGAAACCATGGAAAAGGTGCTGAGCCGGGTCGACAAGATCATCCTCGACGAGCAATCCGGCGAAGGACAGGGCGTCGTGCCTTA
This sequence comes from Leisingera sp. F5, assembly GCF_001593695.1. NCBI lineage: Bacteria > Pseudomonadati > Pseudomonadota > Alphaproteobacteria > Rhodobacterales > Roseobacteraceae > Leisingera > Leisingera sp. F5. The sequence goes on from NZ_LUKH01000038.1 coordinate 8,788, forward strand.
CCTGCCGCTGAATGAACTGCGCCGCGGAGGAAGCAACTGATGCGTAAGACAACTCTTTTGCTGCCGTTGCTGGTGATCGCTGCGATTGCCGCGCTGTCGTCGGTGTTCATTGTGGACGAGCGTGAAAAGGCGCTGGTGCTGCAGTTCGGCCGGGTGGTCTCGGTCAAGGAAGATCCGGGCCTGGCGTTCAAGATCCCGGTGATTCAGGAAGTGGTGCGCTATGACGACCGCATCCTGAGCCGCGACATTGACCCGCTGGAAATCACCCCGTCGGACGACCGCCGTCTGGTTGTTGACGCCTTTGCGCGCTATCGCATCGTGGACGTGAACCGGTTCCGTCAGGCGGTTGGTGCCGGCGGTATCGCCACTGCGGAAAACCGGCTGGATTCGATCCTGCGGGCGCAAACCCGCGAGATCCTCGGCTCGGTCAGCTCGAACGATATCCTGTCTTCGGACCGTGCCGCACTGATGCTGCGGATCCGCAATGGCGCCATCGCCGATGCGCGCGCTTTGGGCATTGCCATCATCGACGTGCGTCTGAAGCGCACCGACCTGCCTTCGGAAAACCTGGATGCGACGTTTGAGCGGATGCGGGCCGAGCGTGTGCGCGAAGCCACCGACGAACGCGCCCGCGGCAACGAAGCCGCACAGCGGATCCGGGCCCAGGCCGACCGGACCGTGGTTGAGCTGGTGTCGGAAGCGCAGCGCGAGGCGGAGATTATCCGCGGTGAATCGGATGCCGAACGCAACGCGATCTTTGCCCAGGCTTATGGTGCGGACCCGGAGTTCTTTGAATTCTACCGCAGCCTGAACGCCTATGCGAATTCGCTGCTGGCGGGGAATTCGACCATGGTGCTGTCGCCGGACAACGAGTTTTTCAACTACCTGAAATCCTCGGACGGCAAGCGGCCGGCAGGGCAGTAATGGGGTTCATCCTCCTGGCCCTTGGGCTGGTACTGATTGCAGAGGGGCTGGTGTACGCACTGGCCCCTTCGCTTGTGGAGCGCCTGCTGGAGATGCTGCGCGCGCTCTCTGAAGACCAACGCCGCAATGCCGGGCTGGCGGCCTTGGCGCTGGGGCTGATCCTGGTCTGGCTGGCGTTCTGGTTCGGGGTTTGAAGACGCCGTTTTCCCCCTAGATTTTCAGCGAAAATGCAGACTTTCCCTGCTAGAATAACCTGCAGCAGGACGCGCGCGTGCCGTTGCGGGCGGAAAACCCGGTCACAGCGGCTTTATTCCTTGCAACATTTGTTGCGGGGCGGGCGGAAGTTCCTACATTGGAGCCATAAGACTCTGCCCGGCTATCCTGGTGTTTATGCCGGTCCGTGGCGGACAAGAAGAATTAGAAGTGACAAGGAGTAGATCCGTGCAGCCACAGGCAATTGCAATTTCCGGCCGGGCAGGCGGCAGCAGCGCGATGATGCGCATGATCTGGCTTGCGGTGCTGGCCATGGCGGTCCTGCTGATGCAGGCGGTATCCGCGATGGCGCGCCCCGAAAGCCTGGCACCGCTGGCCGATCAGGTGAGCCCGGCAGTGGTCAACATCACCACCACAACCGTGGTCGAGGGCCGCACCGGCCCGCAGGGCATTGTCCCCGAAGGCTCGCCGTTTGAAGATTTTTTCCGTGAATTCCAGGACCGCAACGGCAATGGCAATGGCAACCGCCCGCGCCGGTCTTCGGCGCTGGGGTCGGGGTTTGTGATTTCCGAGGACGGTTACATCGTCACCAACAACCATGTGATTGAAGGTGCGGATGAGATCGAGATCGAGTTTTTCCCCGGCGACGGCCAGCCTAAGGAGCTGCTGCCGGCCAAGGTGATCGGCACCGATCCCAACACAGATATCGCGCTGCTCAAGGTGCAGGCGCCCGCACCGCTGAAATTCGTCAAATTCGGCGACAGCGATACCGCCCGTGTCGGTGACTGGGTTGTCGCCATGGGCAACCCTCTGGGGCAGGGGTTCTCAGTTTCTGCCGGCATCGTGTCGGCGCGCAACCGCGAGCTTTCGGGGTCTTATGACGATTACATCCAGACCGATGCGGCGATCAACCGGGGCAACTCGGGCGGGCCGCTGTTCAACATGGATGGCGATGTGGTCGGTGTGAACACTGCGATCCTGTCGCCTAATGGCGGCTCCATTGGCATTGGCTTTTCGATGGCGTCGAATGTGGTGGTCAAAGTGGTCGACCAGCTGAAGAAATTCGGCGAGACCCGCCGCGGCTGGCTGGGTGTGAAGATCCAGGATGTGGATGCGGATCTGGCTGAGGCGATCGGCCTGGACAAGGCGCATGGCGCGCTGGTGACCGATGTGCCCGAAGGCCCCGCCAAAGAGGCCGGAGTGCTGGCGGGCGATGTGATCGTCAGTTTTGACGGCGGCGAGGTGAAGGACACCCGCGGCCTGGTGCGCCGGGTCGGCAATGCCGAGGTCGGCAAGACCGTGCGGCTGGTGGTTTACCGCGAAGGCAAGACCGAAACTCTGCGGGTGACCTTGGGCCGCCGAGAGGATGCCGAGCGCGGGCCGTCCAGCCAGCAGAACGGCGACGGCGGGTCCGGCCAAACCGAAAAGGAACTGCTGGGCCTGTCGGTCGGAGTTCTGACTGACCAGATGCGCGGAGAGCTTAGTGTGGGCGAAGATGTCGAAGGGCTGGCTATTCTGTCAGTGGATGAGACTTCGGAGGCCTGGGAGAAAGGCCTGCGCGCCGGCGATGTGATCACCGAGGCGGGCCAGCAGAAAGTCGCCTCGATCAGCGAGCTGGAGACCCGCGTTGCCGAAGCGAAGGAGGCGGGCCGCAAGTCGTTGCTGCTGCTGGTGCGCCGCGGCGGCGAGCCGCGCTTTGTGGCGCTGAACCTGGCGGAGTAGGAGCCGCCAGGCAGAGTAAGAAAGAACGATTAAAGGCCGGGCATTTGCCTGGCCTTTTTTGTTCCCGCAGGGGGGCTATGCGCGTTTCATGAACAACACACCGCGGCTGTCCTGTTCAGTGTGCCAGGCACCCGGTTCCGCGGCAAAGATCCGGCGGAAATCCTCTAGGTTGCCTTTTTCATCAGAGATCAGAACCCAGCCGCCCGGACACAGATGCGGCAGGCTGCGGGTCAGGACCGCCCGCCGGTCCGGCGCGGCCAGCATGTGCAGGGTCCGGTCGAACAGCAGGATGTCATAGTCCTCCTGCGGCTCCCAAGCGGTGAGGTCGGCGGCAATGCCGGTGACGTCCAGGCCTTCCTGCGCGGCGGTGGCCAGCATGCCCTGGATGCCATGCGGGGCACAGTACCGGCCCGGTTCCAGGAAGGCTAAGTGAAATATTCCGTGAGGTCCCGGGGGCCGGGGGAGGAGCCGGAAAAAGGGAAGAGCCATGCGCTGGCGGGCGCATGGCTCTTTGGGGACAGGCAGCCATTGGGATGGAACGGATAATGGCTGTCTGTATCCGGTTATCGCCAGCTGCGCGCGCGCGTTCTGTAACCCGGATTACAGAACAGGGATTTTCTTGCAGGTTTAGAACAGATCTCCGCAGGCAAGCGCCCTTAGATCGAGTCCGGCTCGGCCAGCACCGCCAGTTCCGTCCGGTCCAGGATCTGCACGCCGCCGCGGCTGATGCTGACCAGGCCGTTGCGCTTCCAGGCGGCCAGGGTTTTTGAAACCGCCTCGCGGGTGGCGCCGACGAATTCAGCCAGTTCCGCTTGCGACAGGGCGACACGGCCGTCGCGGCCTTCCGGTGCCAGATACAGCAGCTTGCGGGCCAGCCGCACCGGCATCGGCAGAAACACCTGTTCGTTCAGCTGGGTGTTCATCCAGCGCATCCGCTGCCCGGCCAGCCGCAACAGGTCGGCGGCCAGATCCGGGTGCTGGCGGATCTGAGCCAGGACATCGCCGCTTCGCAGCCGCAGCACCCGGCTGGGCTCGGCGGCGATGGCGGTGGCGGTGCGCTCGCCCGGATCGAACAGGGTGATCTCGCCGAACACCGCGCCGGGGCGCATCATGTCGAGCGACAGTTTGCGCCCCGAAGCAGACAGCACCGAAAACTCCAGCGCGCCTTCGGCAATGGCATACAGCGCATCGCCCGCATCGCCCTGTTCAAACAGCACTTCGCCCTGGTGGAGCTTTACTTCTGCGGCCTGGCTTTCCAGCATCCGCCTGAGCGGGCCGGAGGCGCCGGAGAGAAAGCCGGTATCGGGCAGGCGGGTTGTCAGCATGGCCAAATCTCTTTGTGTCTGGTGCCCAGTCCGGCGGACCTTAGCAGAGGCATGGACACCGGGGAACCGGGGAGCTGAACCGGCTGGTTCAGCCCCCCACAGCCACCAGTCCCAGCTTGCGGGCGGAGGTGAGTGTCAGGGTGCCGCTGTCCAGTCCCAGCGGTGCCTGATAGCGTTGCACAGCTTTGCGGGTGGCTGCGTCCATCTGTCCGTGAAGGGGGCCGCGGTAGATCCCGCGGGCGGCCAAGGCGCGTTGGATTGTCCGGATAAAGTCCGGCGTCATCATTGCGGGGCAGGGGATTTCGATCCAGCGTTTCTGCCGCGGCTGCACGATCTGCTGGCGGGTCTCGGTGCGGAAGGCGGCGGGGCGGATGATCTGGCCGTTGCTGCCGGTTAGCGCCGGTTCTGCCATGACCTGGCTGGTGACGGTTTCGATCACCGCGGGGGAAGTGTGCGTGCTCCAGCAGGTATCGGGCGCCGCGCCGGGCGGGGCATAGCGGCCGGCGCGGGAAACGTCGCCGCCGGGCGGCGGCGGGACGCAGGCCGCCAGCAGTGCCAGCAGCAGCCCGGGCCAAAGCCGGAGGCTGGTATCGAATATGCTCGGCGTCATGCCCGGGTGCCTTTGTCACTGTGCCTCTGCCGGCGCGCATGTCCGTTCCGGGCGCCGGTGCTTTGACGGCAGGTTAGCCCAGTTCCTGCCCTTGCGCAAAGGCGGGATCATCCCGGCGGCCTTGTTCCGCCAGCAGCAGGTCCAGCATCGGCGAAATGTCCTCAACCGTCTCGGCAATCACATGGGTGACGGAATGCGCCCGCTGCAGCCGCCCGGTGACGCGCAAGAACCGCCCCGAGATCACCGCACGGCGGAAAGCCTCGTGAATCTTACACCAGACGATCACGTTGACGATGCCGGTTTCATCCTCAAGCGTGACAAAAATCACCCCCTTGGCAGTGCCGGGGCGCTGCAGCAGGATCACCAGCCCGGCCACGGTGATGCGGGCGTTCTGGGGCGGTTCCTGCAGCCGGGCGGCGGGCAGGCAGTGCGGCGGGCGCGGCCAGGGCTGTGATTTGTGCCGGTCTGCTGCACAGGCTGCGGCAGGGATTGGAGCGGGGGCGGGGGCTGGCATGAGGAAAACGGCTCTGCAGTTGAAAAATATCCGGAGTGAACAAATACAGAACATTGGCTCGAAAAGCCCAGCTGCGGCAGGGCGGGGTCGCAATTGGGGGTGGCACCGGCGCAGGGGCTTGGCTACACAGTCGCGCAAGTACCGGAAAAGGGAAGAGAGCTGACAATGGCAAAGATCACTTACATCGAGCACAACGGCACCAGCCATGTGGTGGACGTCGCCAACGGGCTGACCGTGATGGAAGGCGCGCGCGACAACAATATTCCGGGCATCGAGGCCGATTGCGGCGGCGCCTGCGCCTGCTCGACCTGCCACGTCTACATCGCGCCGGACTGGGTGGAGAAGCTGCCGGCCAAGGACGATATGGAAGAGGATATGCTGGATTTCGCATATGAACCCGATCCCGCCCGCTCGCGCCTGACCTGCCAGATCAAGGTGAGCGACGCGCTGGAAGGGCTGGTTGTGCATATGCCCGAAAAGCAGATCTGATGACCGCGGGGGCAGCGGCGCGGCGTCTGAGGATGCGCGCCCGGCCCCGTTCCGCCCGCTGCGCATGGCGGGCGTTGTGCCTGGGGCTGGCCTTGGCTGGCCCTTCTGCACTGGTGGCTGAGGACCGGGTGGTCTCGGCGCGTTACGGCGATCCCACCACCCGCTACGGGCACGGTGTGCTGGGTGATGATGTGGAATACGGGACGCTGGTGCTGACCGTAGAAGGCACAGATGAGGTCGGACTCACTAACAGAGCGGTCAACCGGAAATCCAAAATTCTAGTCCGCCTGCCGCAGGATCATGTGTTCGAGGACACCGCGCCGCGGCTGGCGGATGTGGACGGCGATGGCAGCCCCGAGGTCCTGGTGGTCGAAACCGATGTGGCGCAGGGCGCCCAGCTGGCCATTTATGATGCGCGTGGGGAGAAGATTGCCGCTACTCCGCATATTGGCACCCGCAACCGCTGGCTGGCCCCGATTGGCGCCGCGGATCTGGATGGCGACGGGTATGTGGAGGTCGCCTATATCGACCGGCCGCATCTGGCGAAAACCCTGCGCATCTGGCGGTTCAAGGACGGCGCGCTGACTGAAACTGCCAGCCAAGCCGGGCTGACCAATCACCGGACCGGCCAGGACTTCATCACCTCCGGCATTCGCAATTGCGGGCTGGGACCGGAGCTGGTGACGGCCAGCGGTGATTGGCGCAGGATCATCGCATCCCGTCTGCAGGACGGCAGGATCGCCAGCCAGGATATCGGCCCTTTCGGGCAAGGAACGGGTCTGCAGGCCGTATTGGCCTGCCGTTAGGCGCTGCCCGCGGCGCGCATGGCGCGGCGCCGTGCCCTACTGGGAAGTGCATCCGCAAGGATGGGCTGGAGCAGGCGGGAGTGCTTGCCGGCTCTGCCGCCCGGAAAGACAGGCTTGCTGCACCGCGTCCAACCCGGTTTTTGCGCGGTGTTTCATATTTATTCATCACCTTTGGTTACCTTGCCTCTGACGAGCGGCGCCAGGCGGCTACCTGTCTGGGCCGGTTTTACAGGAGACAGGCGCGTGAGCTTTACACCCTATGTGTTGGGCACCGGTATCAGCGGGTGGACCTTCCTGCAGCGGACCCGCGACCAGCAGCAGGAAATTTATGAGAAATCGCCGGTCATCGACCGGACGGTGCAGGACTTCAGTCAAAAAATCACCGGCATTCAGACTGCGGACGAGCTGCTGGATGACTACAACCTGCTGACCGTGACGCTGGGCGCCTTTGGCCTGGACGAGGATATCGGCAACAGGGCGTTCATCAAGAAAGTGCTTGAATCCGACGTCAGCGATTCGGGATCTTTTGTGAACCGGCTCAACGACGTCCGGTATCAGGCGCTGGCGGCAACCTTTGGTTTCAACAGTCCGGATGGACCAACGCTCCCCACTGCCAAAGGGGGCGCTGAATTTGCCAGCGTCGCCTCGCCGGATGATTTGCTGGCAAACGGCACCCTGCTGCGCAAGGCACTTGGAAATGTCGGGCTTGAAGGTCTCGAAAATAATCAGTTCTTTTTGCAGAAAGTTCTGGAATCCGACCTGGAAGATCCGGACTCCTTTGTCAATAAGCTGAGCAATCCCAAATACGCCGAGTTTGCTCAGCAATTCAGTTTCAACGCGCCGCCGGTGTATGACAACAGCATTCAGGCGCTGGTCGGGGAATTCAACGAATACACCAACGGCCTGGCAAGCGCGGATGATCTGCTTGAGGATGAAAACCTTCTGCAAGCTGTCATCGAAACCTTTGACCTGGAAAGCTCCAATCCCGTTTTCCTGCGGCGTGTTCTCGAATCGGATACAACCGATCCGGATTCCTTTGTGAACCAGCTGGAGGACACAAGGTATCTTGCGGTTTCAGAGGCCTTTGCCTTCGGCTGGCCGGATATCAATGAAATGACCGATCCGGATGAGCTGTTGTCTAATCCGGAGGTGCTGGAGCATGCGCTGGACACTTTCGGCCTTTTTGGCAGGGACGAGGCCGAGCTGCGCCAGATTCTGGAATCCGACCTGTCAGACCCGAACTCCTATGTGAACCAGCCGGAAAATGCTGCCTACTATGACTTTGCCGACGCGTTCCAGAACGGCTGGCCGGATCATGTCAGCAAGATGCAGGTGTTCTCCAATGAGATCACCGACAAGCTGGGCACCTTCTCCGACCCAAGGGAGCTGGTCTTTGATTTGAGCCTGTTTGAGGCGACTCTGGACATTTTTGGCCAGAGTAAACGGAATGTGGATTTTGACACTGTGATCCGCGCCTTTGAATCTGACCTGTCATCCAGCACGTCATATGCAAACTTGCATTATGACACGGGCTTGAAAGCCATGGCGCATGCCTTTTCCTTCAACGGGGGAGAAACCGGCCGGGAGTATCCCGAAGGCTTTGCCGAGCAACTTTCAGAGCTTTACACCACCCGCCAGTTTGAAATTGAGATCGGCGAGAGCGATCAGAACATGCGCCTGGCGCTTGCCTTTGAGCGCGAGCTGCAAACTATTGCTGATGCGGGCGGCAGCGAAAACGCCCATTGGTACGGTATTATCGGTTCGCCGCCGCTGAAAACGATTTTTGAAAGCGCGCTGGCGCTGCCGTCCGGTTTCGGCCAGCTGGATGTGGACAGGCAGGTGGAAGAGATGAAGGAGCGTTCGTTTGCTGCCTTTGGAACCACCCATCCTGCAGATTTTCTCGAAGCCGGAAAACTGGATGAATTCCGCAACAGGTTCCTGATGCTGGCAGATCTCAACGCACCTTTGAACACAGGCGTCAGCGATCCGATCTTGTCGCTGTTCTGACCCGGCGGATGAGTTTTGGTCTGATGACGGCTCAGGCACTGGCTGGCTTCGAGGTCTGGCGCTAAAGCGCCAAGCGCATGGTGATGTCCGTCACCCTGTTGTGGCCGGGATGGGAGTTTTCTGCGGTCTTGACGAACCCCAGCCGGGCAAACGTGCGGTGGTTTTCCACCAGTTCGATCCTTGTCTGCAGCTCAAGCGCCGGCAGGCCAAGATCGCTGGCGCGCTGCGCCGCCAGATCCACCAGCTGCCTTGCCAGGCCTGACCCGCGGTACGCCTGATCGACTGCCAGCTTGCCCAAATACAGGCAGCCCGCCTTTGGTGTCAGGAATATGCAGGCCACAGGCGGGTTGCCGGCGGCCCAGATCTCGCCGCCGGCCTGACAGTGATCTTTCATTCGATCCACTGTCAGCCGGTGCATGGAAGAGGGCGGATCAATGCGCCCGTCCATATAGGCAAAGCTGCGCCGGATCAGGGCCAGCACGTCTGCAAGCAGCGGATCGTCAGCATTGATCCGGCGGGGCAGCTTCACGGCTGGGCCTTCCGGAGGGCGGCGGGAAAGTGCTGTCGGCCGGCCAATACCAGAAGGCAAGCCGCGCAGACGGCGAGAGAGGCTGCAGGAAGGGACTGGCACGGCCTGCCGCTTTCCTGCAGGTGCTGGTCTTTGCCGCCTTGGACCGATCTCATCGCTTTACTGCATCCCGGTTCTGACTGAAGTCCAGCGTACCGCAATCCACCGGTCAGGGATACTGCCGGCTGGTGCAACAACGGCCGGCCAGGCAAAACCGCCGCGCCGGACGTATTTGCGCCCGGCCACGCCCAACTGAGACTGTCAATCTGCGATTGACTGGAAACAGACGGGAGAGCCGCCGCCGCGGCAGACGCTCAGTCCAGCGCGCGCCAGCCGATGTCGCCGCGGAAAAACCCCTGCGGCCAATCAACCCCGTCCACCATTGCATAGGCGCGGTCGCGGGCCTCCTGCAGGGTTTTACCGCGGGCAGTCACGTTCAAAACCCGGCCGCCGGCTGCCAGAACCTTGCCATTTTCCGCCTTGGTGCCGGCGTGGAAGACCATGCTGCCGCTATCCTCGGGCAGAGCCTTCAGCCCCTTGATTTCCGAGCCTTTTTGGTAAGGTCCGGGATAGCCGTCAGCCGCCATCACCACCGTGATTGCATGATCGTCGCCCCAGTTCACCTGCGCCTCGCCCAGACGGCCCTCTGCCGCGGCGTGCATCAGGTCCAGCGCCTGCGCGCCCAGCCGCATCATCAGCACCTGGCATTCCGGATCGCCAAAACGGACGTTGTATTCCACCAGCCGCGGCTGCCCGTCCTTGATCATCAGACCAGCATAAAGCACGCCCTGATAAGGCATGCCGCGTTCGGCCATCACCCGCATGGTGGGCTTGACGATCTCATCCATCGCGCGAGCTTCGATCTCGGCGGTCAGCACCGGTGCCGGGGAATAGGCACCCATGCCGCCGGTGTTGGGGCCAGTGTCGCCTTCGCCCACGCGTTTGTGGTCCTGGGCAGAGCCGATCGCCAGCACATCCTCGCCATCGACCAGCACAAACAGGGAGGCCTCTTCGCCTTCCATGAACTCCTCAATCACCACCTCGGCGCCGGCCCCGCCAAAGGCGCCGCCGAACATGTCGTCGATGGCGGCGATGGCCTCTTCTTCGGTCATGGCGATGATCACGCCCTTGCCGGCCGCCAGACCGTCGGCCTTGACCACAGTGGGCGCGCCGTGTTCGCGCACATGCGCCTTGGCAGCCTCTGCCCCGGTGAAATGGCCATAAGCGGCGGTGGGCGCTTTGGCTGCGTCGCAGACCTCTTTGGTAAAGCTCTTGGAGGCTTCCAGCCTGGCCGCCGCTTCCGTCGGGCCAAAGACCAGCAGGCCTGCCTCGCGCAGGCGGTCGGCCACACCTGCGGCCAGCGGCGCCTCCGGGCCGATGATCACGAAATCAATGGCGTTTTCCTCGGCAAAGCCGGCCACAGCACCGCCATCTTCGATATCAAAGGAGGCGCAATCAGCAATCTGGGCAATGCCGGCATTGCCCGGCGCCACGATCAGCCTGTCGCATTTGGGGTTCTGCATTACCGCCCAGGCCAATGCATGTTCGCGCCCGCCGCTGCCAAGGATAAGGATGTTCATCTGCGTGTTCTCCGATCTGCCTGAGCCAGGAGAGGCCAACAAAAGTCTTTGGCGGTCTCCAGGGCTTGCCTTGCTTGCGGCGGGTTCTATGCTGCGCGCGACTTCAAAACAAGAACCACCTGTGCCGCAGGAGAGCAGCCCGTCCATGTCCGACCTGTTTGACGATCCCAACCCTGTTGACCAGCCGGGTCAGAACGCCCCTGAATTCACCGTTTCGGAAATTTCCGGCGAGGTGAAACGCACGCTGGAGGGCACTTTCGGCCGCATCCGGGTGAAGGGCGAAGTGGGCCGGGTGTTCAAGGCGCGCTCGGGCCATTTGTATTATGACATCAAGGACGACCGCTCAGTGCTGGCCTGCACCACCTGGAAGGGGCAGGTGGCGGGCCTCTCGGTGGTGCCCGAAGAAGGGCTGGAGGTGGTTGTCACCGGCCGGCTGACGGCCTTTGGCGCCCAATCCAAATACAACATGAATGTGGATGAGGTTGCGGTTGCGGGCCAGGGCGCGCTGATGGCGCTGCTGGAGAAACGCAAGAAACAGCTGGAAGCGGAGGGCCTGTTTGCCTCCGAGCGCAAAAAGCCGCTGCCCTATCTGCCGCAGATCATCGGTGTGGTGACATCGCCGTCGGGCGCGGTGATCCGTGATATTCTGCACCGCCTTCGCGACCGGTTCCCGCGCAAGGTGCTGGTCTGGCCGGTTGCGGTGCAAGGCCAGAACTGCGCGCCGGAAGTGGCCCGCGCCATCGAAGGCTTCAACCGCCTGACCCCCGGCGGCGCGCTGCCGCGCCCCGATCTGATCATCGTCGCGCGCGGCGGCGGCTCGATCGAGGACCTGTGGGGTTTCAATGAGGAAATCGTCGCCCGTGCCGTGGCTGCCTCGCAGATCCCGCTGATCTCAGCCGTGGGGCATGAGACGGATACGACGCTGATTGATTTTGTGTCTGACCGCCGGGCGCCGACCCCGACGGCGGCGGCGGAACTGGCGGTGCCGGTACGGCTGGAACTGATGGCCTGGGCCGAGACCCAGGGGGCGCGGCTCACCCGTGCCGCGGGGCAGGCGGTTCAGCTCAGGCGCCAGCGGCTGAACGATCTGGCCCGTGCATTACCCAAGCCCGATACCCTGCTGGAAACCCCGCGCCAGCGGCTCGACCGGATATCCGACCGGTTGCCGGGTGCGCTGATATCCGGTGTGCAGCGCCGCCGGGTGCATCTGAGTGAAACCGCCGCGTCCTTGCGCCCTTCCACCCTGCGCCAACTGGTGCAGGGGCGCCGCGACCGGTTGCAAAACCTGTCCTCCCGTCTGACCCTGCGCCCGATCCAGCGCGAGATCACAGCCCGCAAGGACGCGCTGGGCCGTCTTGCGCAGAGGCTGGATGCCGCACAATCGCTGCGTCTTGACCGCCAGCGCCAAAGCCTCTCCGCCGCAGGCCGCCAGTTGGAGATCCTCAGCTACAAGGCCACGCTTGAGCGCGGCTATGCGGTGGTGCGTTCGGGCGCGGAGATCCTCACCACCAGGGATGCAGCAGCCAAGGCCGGCTCGCTGCAGATCGAATTTGCCGACGGCACGCTGGATCTGGAGGAGGGCACTGTGGACCCGGCGGCCAAGACCGCCGCGCCGAAACCGCCCGCCGGCGGTCAAGGCTCGCTGTTTTAGCTTCTTTCTGGTCCTAAATACCCAATGCGCTGCCGCAACCCTCAGACCCCGGCGTCAGGGCCGTAGCACAGCATTTCCTCGCCGATGTCTTCGGCCTCGTACAATTCGGTCGAGGCCGGGTCATCCTCAAACCGGGCGGTCAGCCCGCCGGGGGTGAGCTCAAAGCTCCAGCACTGCGGATCGCCCCGGTTTTCATAGATAAAACAGATCCGGCCTGCGTCTTCGTACCAGCTGCCTTCCTGGCATCTGCCGTCCAGAAAAGACCAGATCACCCGCCGTCCGGGCAGGTAGCGCTCCACCCCGTACATGCTGCCGCCGAAACCGTAAAACAGGGTGCGGCCCTGGGTGTAGCGGTCGAATTGCTCGGCGTTCAGCGGCTCGGCAGCCTGCAGCGGCCCAGTGAGGGCGGCAATCAGGGGAATCATCATCAGACAGCGCATGGGCTCACTGTGCCAGAGTGTCCGGGTCCCGGCCAAGGGAAACACACCGGGCGCAAACAGGCCGCAAAGCGGAGCGGCGCTGCCAAGCTCCCGTTTGGTCACCTTTGACCCGGCGGGTGTCTTGCGGCCAACTGGCGCAAACGGGCAGGGGGCAGCAACGTGATGATGCAATGGACAGCAGCAGGGGCCGCGATCTGCGCCGCCGGGTATTTGTTTCTGACCGCGCAACCGCCCGGTATTCTGCGCAGCCTGGCAAAAACCGCGGCGGTTGCGCTTCTGGCTCTTGGCGGCGGGCTGGCGGGGGCACCGCTGCTGCTGGTGCTGGCGCTTGGCCTTTGTGCGCTGGGTGACCTGTTCCTGTCGCGCGACGGCGAAAGCGCCTTTATGGCAGGGGTGGGGGCCTTTGCCGCAGGGCATCTGGCTTATGCGGCGCTGTTCCTGGGTCCTAAATACCCAATGCGCTGCCGCAACCCTCAGACCCCGGCGTCAGGGCCGTAGCACAGCATTTCCTCGCCGATGTCTTCGGCCTCGTACAATTCGGTCGAGGCCGGGTCATCCTCAAACCGGGCGGTCAGCCCGCCGGGGGTGAGCTCAAAGCTCCAGCACTGCGGATCGCCCCGGTTTTCATAGATAAAACAGATCCGGCCTGCGTCTTCGTACCAGCTGCCTTCCTGGCATCTGCCGTCCAGAAAAGACCAGATCACCCGCCGTCCGGGCAGGTAGCGCTCCACCCCGTACATGCTGCCGCCGAAACCGTAAAACAGGGTGCGGCCCTGGGTGTAGCGGTCGAATTGCTCGGCGTTCAGCGGCTCGGCAGCCTGCAGCGGCCCAGTGAGGGCGGCAATCAGGGGAATCATCATCAGACAGCGCATGGGCTCACTGTGCCAGAGTGTCCGGGTCCCGGCCAAGGGAAACACACCGGGCGCAAACAGGCCGCAAAGCGGAGCGGCGCTGCCAAGCTCCCGTTTGGTCACCTTTGACCCGGCGGGTGTCTTGCGGCCAACTGGCGCAAACGGGCAGGGGGCAGCAACGTGATGATGCAATGGACAGCAGCAGGGGCCGCGATCTGCGCCGCCGGGTATTTGTTTCTGACCGCGCAACCGCCCGGTATTCTGCGCAGCCTGGCAAAAACCGCGGCGGTTGCGCTTCTGGCTCTTGGCGGCGGGCTGGCGGGGGCACCGCTGCTGCTGGTGCTGGCGCTTGGCCTTTGTGCGCTGGGTGACCTGTTCCTGTCGCGCGACGGCGAAAGCGCCTTTATGGCAGGGGTGGGGGCCTTTGCCGCAGGGCATCTGGCTTATGCGGCGCTGTTCCTGACCCGCCCGGACAGCGACCCTGTGCGGGTCATGCAAATGCCGGCTGCAGCGGTTGCCGCCGGGCTGCTGGTGCTGGGGCTGATCATGATGCGCGTTCTGGCGCCGCGGGCGGGCGCGCTGAAAGCGCCGGTGCTGGCCTATATCCCGATCATTCTCGGCATGGGGGCGGCAGCGCTGACCCTGCCGTTTGGCACTTGGGTCTTTGCTGCCGCCTGTGCCTTTATGCTGTCGGACATGATCCTGGCGGCGGAAACCTTTGTTCTGAGCGACGAGCACCCGCTGCGGCGGATCACGCCATATGCGGTTTGGGTGCTGTACTGGGGAGCGCAAGCCGGGTTTCTCGCTGCATTTTCCTGAACCCGGCGGTGCCTTGCGCTTTGCACTCCGGGTAAATCCGCATTAGGTGGGGTGCAGACCCTTTTGCGGAGACCAAGATGGCGTTTTTCTCAAAGCTCAAGGAACGGCTGTTCAAATCCTCTTCCAAGCTCGAGCAGGGGCTTGATGCGATTGTCGAGGAGGGGGCCGGGAGCGGTGCGGCCGAAGCCCTGGCAGAGGCCCCGGCAGTGACGCCGGAGCAGCCCGCCCCGGCACCTGTTCCGCAGCCGAAAGCTGTTGCCGAGACCGCACCCGAGCCGGAGCCTGCGCCCGAACCTGAAACCGCCCCCGCGCCGCAGATTGCACCGGAGCCTGAGAAAAAATCGCCGGGACTGCTGGGCCGTTTGATGGGCCGCACCGCCGCCGCCGAGCCGCGCCGGGCGCTGGATGACGACATGCTGGAGCAGCTGGAAGAGCTGCTGATCGCCGCCGACATGGGAGTGGACACGGCGCTGCGCGTGACCTCCAACCTGGCCGAAGGGCGGATGGGCAAGAAGGTTTCCAGCCGCGAGATCAAGGAGCTGCTGGCACAGGAAGTCGCCCGCATCATGGAGCCGGTGGCAAAGCCGCTGCCGATCTATGCAAAGCGCCCGCAGGTGGTGCTGGTTGTGGGGGTCAATGGTTCCGGCAAAACCACCACCATCGGCAAGCTGGCGAGCCAGTTCAAAGGCGCGGGCAAGAAGGTGGTGATTGCCGCAGGCGACACCTTCCGCGCCGCCGCAGTGGAGCAGCTGCAGGTCTGGGGCGACCGGGCCGGGGTGCCGGTGCTGACAGCACCCGAAGGCTCCGATCCGGCCTCGCTGGCTTTTGATGCCATGACCAAAGCGCAGGAAGAGGGCGCAGACCTCTTGATGATCGACACCGCGGGCCGCCTGCAGAACCGCGCCGACCTGATGGAAGAGCTGTCGAAAATCGTCCGCGTGATCCGCAAGAAAGATGAAACAGCACCGCATAACACCCTCTTGGTGCTGGATGCGACCACCGGGCAGAACGCGCTGAGCCAGGTGGGCACCTTCCAGAAGCTGGCGGATGTTTCCGGCCTGGTGATGACCAAGCTCGATGGCACCGCCAAGGGCGGCGTGCTGGTAGCTTTGGCCGACAAATTCGGCCTGCCGATTCACGCCATCGGGGTGGGCGAGCAGATCGACGATCTGGCGCCGTTTGATCCAGAAGAATTTGCCGCAGCCCTGACCGGCCTGGAAAAGACCTGATCCTTCATTCATCTGGCTGAAAATATCCCCCGGGGTCCGGGGGCAGGCAGCCCCCGGCGCCCTCACCCCGCGCAAAGGTATTTGATTTGAGCGATTGGCTGATCTCCCTGGAAGGCACCGAAGCGGGGCATCAGGCGGCGCTGTTTCTGGCCATCTGGGCGGCGTTCCTGCATGCGGTCTTTGGCGCGCTGCAAAAAGGGCGGCATGATCCCTGGCTGTCGCGCGGAGCGATCGACTTTTCCTACTGCGTGATGGCGGCGCCTTTTGCGCTGTTCGTGGTGCCTTGGCCGGAGCCGCATATGTGGCTGATCTTCGCTGTCGCCTGGGGGATCCACGTCTTCTACAAGCTGTTCCAGGCGCTGGCCTATACCAAGGGCAGCTATACCGTGGTCTACCCGGTGGTGCGCGGGACCGGGCCGCTGTTCACGGTGATCGGCTCCTTCTTTCTGTTTGGCGAGATCTTCACGCCGGTGCAATGGCTGGGGGTGGCGGTGCTGCTGGCCGGGATTTTTGGTCTGGCGGCCTATAACTTTGTCTTTCTGGAAGCCAACCGCGACACCTTCGGGATTGCGCTGCTGTTTGCCTTCATCACCGGGTTGTTTGTGGCCGCCTACACCACATATGACGCCTATGGCATCCGGGCGACTGCGGATCCGTTCACCTTCCTGGCGTGGTTTTTCATGATCGACGGGCTGGTGTTTCCGGTGATTGCCTTCCTGCGCTGGCGGACTATGCCCGCGCCGCCGGCGCCGGGGCCGCTGATGATCCGGGGGGTCTTTGGCGGGCTGGTGGCCTTTGCGTCCTTTGGCGCGATCATGCTGGCCACCAGGCTGGACAAGGTGGGGGAGGCGGCGGTGCTGCGCGAGACCTCGACCGTGTTTGCCGCCCTGATCGGCTGGCTGGTGCTGAAGGAAACCGTGGGGCCGCGGCGGATCGCCTTGATGGCTTTGATCGCGCTGGGCGCCGTGATAGTGGAAATGGGCGGCTAAAGCCCGCGCGCAGAACTGACAGGAGGCCCCATGGCCGCAAAGAAGATCAACCCGACCCTGAAGATGCTGCTGGAACTGGGCCCGGTCGTCCTGTTCTTCATCGGCTATCTGAAGCTGAAGGATGAGGTGTTTCTGATCGGTGGCAGCGAGTATCAGGGCTTCATCGTCATCACCGCAGTCTTCATCCCGCTGATGGTGGCTTCCACGCTGGCCTTGTGGAAGCTGACCGGGCATCTGTCGCGGATGCAATTTGCGACCCTGGTGCTGGTGGTGCTGTTTGGCGGCATGTCGGTGTGGTTCAATGACGACCGCTTCATCAAGATGAAGCCGACGATGCTGTATCTCTTGTTCGGCGGCTTGCTGGGCATCGGCCTGTTGCGCGGGCAGAGCTGGCTGAAGGTGGTGATGGAGGAAGTCATGCCGCTGCAGCAGGAAGGCTGGATGATCCTGACCCGGCGGCTGTGTGCGTTCTTCTTTGGCCTGGCGGTGGCGAATGAGCTGATCTGGCGGACCCAGAGCACCGAGACCTGGGTCTATTTCAAGACCTTCGGCCTGCCGGTGGCGATGTTCGCATTTTTTATGGCTCAAGGGCAGCTGCTGCAGAAATTCGGGCTGGAGGAAGAAACCGGCCCGGCGGAGTAACCGGTGGCCGTCAGCGACGGGCTCCCGCGCCTTGGCACCTCATCAGAGATGAGATGTAAAGCCTTGGGCCGGGCGGCGCACCTGCGGTGCGCTGCGGGTGCGCATCCGGCTAACGTCTAGTTGCCAAACAGCACCTGCTGGGCCTTGGTATCCGACCGGTCACCGCGCAAGTCCGCATGCAGTGCGCGGCCAGCGATCACGCCGGGACGGGACCACATCAGATCCAGCCAGCGAGCCAGATGCGGCTTGTCTTCCAGTGTTTGCTGCTGGCCTTCCCACAATGAGGCCCAGGGCCAGATCGCCATGTCTGCAATCGTATAGTCCGGACCTGCCGCAAATTCATTCTCCGCAAGCTGCCGGTCCAGAACACCGTAGAGACGGGCAACCTCATTCCGGTAGCGGTCTTTGGCATAGGGCAGGTCTTCGGGAGCGTATTTCAGGAAATGATGCGCCTGGCCCGCTATTGGCCCGACCCCGCCCGTCTGCCACATCAGCCATTGATCCACAGCCAGCCGCGCGCGTTCATCCGCGCCGTAGAACCGGCCGGTCTTGCGGGCGAGGTACTGCAGAATGGCGCCGCTTTCGAACAGGGAGACCGGCGCAGCGCCGGGGCCGTCAGGGTCCGCAATCGCGGGTATCCGGTTGTTGGGGGAGAGGCTCAGGAACTCCGGTGCGAACTGATCACCCTTGCTGATGTCAATCAGCGTGACCTCGTATGGCAGGTCCATCTCCTCCAGCGCAATGGAGATTTTCCAACCGTTGGGCGTGGGCCAGTAGTGGAGCTGGATCGGATCCTGCATCTGTTTCCTCCGTCAGGTTACCCGGCCACAGGAACACGGCGGGCGCAGGGTGGGCAAGAGGCGTCTGCCCTCGCTCGGGTGTGACCGTTTTGGCCCGGGCGGCGTGACTGGAGCCTGTAGCATCCGGCGTGCCCGGGCATCGCATTGCGGCGAAAGCCATCTTGCTTGCGGCGCGTCCGAAACGCATAACCTTCGACGCTTCGCGGCAGCCGATTCCAGGGCGAGCCGGGTGCTGAAGATCAGGTGACGCCCCACCATCGCAGGGTCTGCGCATAGTGATGCTGGATTGCGCTGATTGCCGCGTCAGCTTCGTGGCGTTCAAGGGCGTCTATTATGGCGAGATGTTCCTCCATAGCCGATAGGATCCGGTCCTGGAGGAAAGGGCGGGCGTTCTGGATAATGGCGGTCCGCATCCGGTTGGCAGCATACGCGGCCGCCAGCTGGGGGTTGCCAAGTCCAGCGGCCAGGAAGTCATGCAGCGAGAGGTCAACTTCTATGGCGCCCTCCGGTGTGCCGCTGGCCTCGCCCCGCCGCGCGGCGTCGCGAAAGGCCTGATGCCGGTCCCGAAGTGCATCCAGGCCGGTCAGATCATCGCTGGATATCCGCCGCCGTGCCCCCTCCTGGTCCAGCACCATCCGGAAGTCGAGGCAGTCGCGGATCGTTTCGGGGCGCGCCTCCATCACCTGGATCCCGCGCTTGGGCAAAGTGATCAGCAGGCCTTGCGAGCTGGCGTGCTTTACCGCTTCGCGGACCGCGGACAGCGGGAAGCCGAGCATGGTAACAAGCTGAGACATTGACAGAAACTGCCCGTCGCGCAGCTGCCCGTTGCGCAGCGCCGCCGACAGGGCTTGCTGCGCCTTCACCGCCAAAAGCTGAACATCTTGAGACTGAGTCATCCGGCTGTCCTTAACGGGCATTACCTGCGGTTTCAATAAGGTGCTATCTGAAATTCCTAACAGACTGCCACATAGGATACCTGCTAACATGTTAGTTGCAAGTTTAGATTGCCGCGCTGTTTGGGAGGGGCACGAAGCCGCCATCCGCGGAACAGCATCAGGGAGGAAAAAATGACTGTAACAGACGACGTGCATATCGCACACGGGGGGACACTCGACCCCAAGGGCAATGCGCTTAACCCCGTTGGCAGCGACGAAAAAACATGGGGATGGTTCGCCATCTTCAACATCTGGGCCAATGACGTGCAGTCGCTGTTCGGCTATTCGCTGGTGGCGTCGCTGTTCATTTCCTATGGCGTCGGCGGCTGGACTGCCTTTGCGGCCCTGATCTGCGCCGGGCTGTTCGTGATGTGGATGGTGAATCTCTCCGGTGCAGCGGGCGAGAAATACGGCATACCCTATCCGGTTCTGGCGCGCGCCAGCATGGGGACCCAGGGGGCCAAACTGCCGGCCATTCTGCGCGCAACGGTGGCGGTGTTCTGGTACGGGGTCCAAGTCTACTTCGCCTCAACCGCGCTGGCGCTGCTGATCCGCTCGCTCACCGGTGCCGCTGGCGGTACCGAAATTCTCGGCCTTACCAGTATCGACTGGCTCTCCTTCGTGGTCGTCTGGGGTTTTCATATCCTCATCTTCTGGCGCGGCATGAGCTGGGTGGAAACCTTTCTCAATATCGCGGGGCCCTTCGTGTATCTGGTGATGATCGGCCTTGTCATTGTGCTCTGGCAGCGTTCGGACGGTCAGCTGCTCACCGCCACGGCCACGATCTTTGCCAACCCCGAAGGCACCTTTTGGAGCGAACTCAAAGGGTTTATTGCCATAGTCGGCACCATGGTGGCCTATTTTGCTGCCGTGATGATCAACTTCAGCGACTTCTCGCGGTATGCCAAGGACAAGCGGGCCATGGTCTTGGGCAACTTTGCCGGTCTGCCGTTCAACATGATCTTGTTCTCGGCCCTGGCCCTGCTGACCACCGGCGGTGCGGCTGTCGTCTTTGGTGAAGAGATCATCAATCCGACCGAGATCGTTGAGCGGACCGACAGTGTGCTGCTGGGTATCATTGCCGCAATCACTTTCTTTGCAGCGACTGTCGGCATCAACCTGGTCGCCAATTTCATCCCGGCGGTGAATGGTATTGCCAATCTGGCCCCCGAAAGGATCAGCTTCCGCAAGGCTGGTCTGATCACCTCGCTGTTTGCACTGGTCATCGGCGGCTTCTGGAACAGCTTCATCAGCCAGTTCGGCATCAGCGGTTTCGTCAACACGCTCGGCGCGACGCTGGCGCCGATCTTCGGCATTATGATCGTCGACTACTATCTGCACCGGCAGGAGCAGCTGAACGAAGACGACCTCTACAACATGGAAGGCGGCATCTACCACTATGACAACGGCTGGAACAATGCCGCGGTCAAAGCCTTTGCGGCGGCGGCCATCTTCTCGGTCGCGACTGTCTGGGTTCCGTGGTTCGCGTTCTTGTCCGGCTTCAATTGGGTGATTGGTGCAATCCTCGGCGGACTGGCCTACAACCTCTTTGCCAGGCACCATGCAAAAACCTGAGGGTATTCCGAGGCTGCGGCCGGTGGAGTTGGTTGTTCCACCGGCAAACTGTCTGATACTGCTTGCAGCCGGCACGACCCTGCGATTACGTCGGACGTCTGGGCTGTCCCGTTGCCGGTCAAAGACCGGCCAGCCCTGCAACCCAGGCCGAGGACGCGGGCTCCAACATGGAGGTTCAGACCGTTTGCAGGGCAAGTCATCCGGCCTTGCAGGCCGTATTCGGCCTTGCATAACCGGGCTTTTCTGCTGTATTCCCGCGTAATCCTTCCTGGTGCCTGGACCATCCAGATGGCCCCAGGCAGCCAAGTTCGCCAAAGCATGCCGCAAGGCTTGAAGTTCAGCTTTCAGGCATGCCCAAGCGGGGAGGGAGGGCAGGCGTTAGGGTCGCGGCAAAGATCCTTCTATGGAAAATGATCAGTGTATTGTTTTCTTTAGGCCGTTTAAATCCTGAGGGTTGCCGCCTTGGGCGTGCGTGATTTGTTACCGGATTGCGGGCCACGTAAAACATTCCCGCTAAAGAGGTCAGGACGTGAAGGACCCCCTTTCGCTTGGCCGATTGGGGTTTTTTTATGCGCGATTGGCGCGAGGAGACAGAAGATGAGCGACAACTGGAACAGCCGCACCAAGCTGGTTCACGCCGGCACCCGCCGCAGCCAGTACAACGAGGTGAGCGAGGCGATCTTCCTGACCCAGGGCTTTGTCTACGACAGTGCCGAGCAGGCTGAGGCGCGGTTCATCGAGACCGGCCCGGATGAGTTCATTTATGCCCGCTACGGCAATCCGACCGTGGACATGTTCGAAAAACGCATCGCTGCGCTGGAAGGGGCTGAGGATGCCTTTGCCACCGCCTCCGGAATGGCGGCGGTCAACGGCGCGCTGACCTCGCTGGTGAAGGCAGGCGATCACATTGTCTCGGCCAAGGCGCTGTTCGGCTCCTGTAACTATATCCTGGCGGATGTGCTTGGCCGCTTCGGCGTTGAGGTGACCTTCATCGACGGCACCGACCTGAATGCCTGGCGGGAAGCCGTGCGCCCGGACACCAAGGCGGTGTTTTTTGAAAGCATGTCGAACCCGACGCTCGAAGTGATCGACATCGCGGGCGTTGCGGAGATTGCGCATGCTGTTGGCGCGACCGTCATGGTGGACAACGTGTTCTCGACCCCGGTGTTCTCCCGCGCCATCGCGCAGGGCGCCGATGTGGTGATCTATTCCGCCACCAAGCACATCGACGGCCAGGGCCGGGCGCTGGGCGGGGTGGTTCTGGGCACCAAGGATTATATCCGCGGCACGCTGGAACCCTATATGAAGCACACCGGCGGCTCGCTCAGCCCGTTCAATGCCTGGGTGATGCTGAAGGGACTGGAGACGCTGTCGCTGCGCGTCGACGCTCAGGCCGAGACCGCGTTGAAGATTGCCGAGGCGCTGAACGGCCACCCGGCGCTGGCGCGCACCATCTATCCGGGCCTTAAAGACCACGCGCAGAATGCACTGGTGCAGACCCAGCTGGGCGGCAAGGGCGGCACGGTGCTGTCGCTGGACCTGAAGGGCGGCAAGGCAGCCGCGTTCAAGTTCTTGAACGCGATGACCATCCCGGTGATTTCCAACAACCTGGGCGACGCCAAGTCCATCGCCACCCATCCGGCGACCACCACCCACCAGCGGCTGACTGACGAGCTGAAGGACGAGTTGGGTATCACCCCGGGCCTGGTGCGCTTCTCGGTCGGATTGGAGGATGCAGATGATCTGATCGCCGACCTGACGGCGGCGCTGGAGGCCTCGCAGGCCTGAGAGGCTGCCGGAAAGCTGCTTCTTTCTGGCCGAAAATACTCTCGGGGGTGAATTGAGCCATAGGCTCAAGAGGGGGCAGACAGCCCCCTCTCTTTTTTCACATTTCCCAGGGGAAACTGTCGAGCCGCACCGGGCCATCCGCGGTGACCAGCACCTGGGTTTCCAGCTTGACCGACTCGGAGCCTTGCGCGCCGATCAGGCTTTCGATGCAGATCACCATGTTCTCCTCGAACTGTCCGCCGTGTCCGCCGTCAAAGTCCACATGCAGGGGCACCACCGGCCATTCATCGGCCATGCCGACGCCATGGGCCGCCAGTGAATACCGGTATGGCTGAAAGGGTTCCGGGATTTGCCAGCTCTTGGCGTTGAACTCGGCAAAGCTGAGGCCGGGCTGCAATAGCGCTATGTTGTGGCCGATCTGCTGCCGCGCCGCCGAATACAGGCGCTTCTGGGTATCGTTCATCGGCTGATAGCCGCAGGTCCAGCTGCGCGAGAGATCGGCGCAGTATCCGTAAGGCCCGATCATGTCGGTATCGAATGAGATCATCTCCCCTTCGCGGCATTCGCGGGCGGAGCATTCCTTGTACCAGGGATTGGTGTTGGGGCCGCAGGTGAGAAGCTTGGTTTCCAGCCATTCGCCGCCCGAGCGGGCATTCTCGAAATGCAGATGCGCCCAAAGCTCTTGTTCGGTCACGCCGGGCACCGAATGTTCATAAATCCGCGCCATGCCAGCTTCGCAAACGCGGATGGTCCAGCGCATCAGCTCGATTTCTTCGGCTGACTTGATGGCGCGGGCAGTTTCGGTGATCTGGCCGCCGTCAATGACCTGGATACCGTGCTCTGACAGGGCATGCACGCCCTCGGGTTCCATCCGGTCAACACCCAGACGCAGGTTGCCGCCGCCGTGCTTCCGGAGCAGATCCGCGATCTGCGCAGCCCACGGGGTCAGCCGCTCCGCGGCCTTGTCGCCTGCACACATGAACATCCAGCCGATGGCGTTCCTGACCTCGTCAATGCCGGGCAACCCGTCGTTCAGATGCTCGCAGCCCTTGAATTCAAACATGATGCCGGGGCCGCCGTTCAGGATCAGCGCGTAGCGGATCGGGTTGTGGGCGGTCCAGATCGACATGTTGGAACAATCAAACGCATAGCGGATGTTGACCGGATCATAGAGCAGGAGACCCGCCACATCCTGGCGCGCCATTTCATCGCGCAGCCGCTGCAGGCGGTAGGCGCGGGCGCGGTTCAGAACGTCCTCGCCCAGAGGTGACTTCAGCGGTTTGTCGGCACCTTCGGCATTCAGGAAGGTGCGTTTGCGTTCGTCCTTGAAAACGGCCAGTTCCGTCATGACGCACGGCCGTAAAAGCCGATGTTTTCCTCGTCCGAGAACCGCACACCGGGGCGTTCGTAGAAGGTGAAGACAGCGATCACCCGCGTCTTGCCGCCTTTGACGGTGCCGACGCGGTGGGGGGAGTTCTTGCCGCGGAAGATATTCAGCGTGCCCGGTGCCAGGGTGATTGAACGCATGTTCGGGTCTTCGCCTGCCAGCAGCCGTTCGACACCGCCGTAATTCGGATCGTCATCCGTGCGCAGTTCGGGGCTGTAGATGAACTCTCCGCCTTCATCCGGGGCCTGCAGCAGCATGGTAGTGGTAAACTCTGAGCGGTCGAAGTGCCAGTTCAGCGCTTGCTCTGCGCCATAGGACATGATGTTCAGCCGCGCCAAGGGGTCGTCCATGGTGTAGAGCGCGGGTTTCCCCATGGTAGCGGCCAGAAACCCTGCAAAGGGCGGCCAGTCATACAGCCGCAGGACCGGCGAGCCGGGGAACTGGTCGGCGCAGAGTGTGAAGTTTGAAGTCTCGACCTTTTGCAGCGCCGGGTGATCCGGTGCCAGACCTTCGACGCTGTCCTTGAAATAGATGTTGTGCCAGCGCTTGTGGTGGAAGCTTTCGGATTTGAATTTCCCCTGCAGCGCATCGGCGGCGCCCTGGGCCACTTCCGGGTTCATCAGCCCGTCCAGGCTGAACATGCCGTCCGCAGCCAGTTCGGCGCGGCAGCGGTCCACCAGGGCCTGCCATTCCGGGGCGCCGGGGCGGTCGAGCGGGTAACGGTCGAGATCAAGAATGTCGCGCATGGGGTGTTCCTTGGGGTCTTTTGAGCTTTGCCCGAGATTGCGCGCCGGACGGGGTTCTGACCACTATAAAATATCTTGGCGAGCATAAGATTTTCTTGCACTGTGCCGTCATGAAACTGCCGCCCCTGAATGCCCTGCGGGCCTTTGAATGCGCCGCCCGCGCCGGCAGCTTTTCGGCTGCGGGGGCAGAGCTGGGTGTCAGTTCGGCGGCAGTGTCGATGCAGGTGAAGAACCTGGAAGAGTGGCTGGGGCTGAAGCTGTTCACCCGCCGCGCCAATCAGGTGCGGCTGACCGATGCGGGGCGCGACTACTACCAGAAGGCGGCGATGTCGCTGGCGGAGATTGCCAGTTTCACGGAAGCGCTGACCGAAGGCGGCGCCCGGCGCCCGCTGGTGATTTCGGCAACGCCGGCGCTGGCGCAGCTGTGGCTGCCGGAGCGGCTGAAGGCCTTTGCCAGCCTGCGGCCCGATGTACCGCTGCGGCTCAGGATCGAGGATGACCGGATCGACCTGGAGGCGGAGGGGATTGATGCGCGGCTGACCTATGGCGGCGAGCATCCGGAGCACCGGACGCAAGCCCTGTTCACGGACCAAATGGTCCCGGTCGGCATGGGCCCGCAGATGGACATCCGGACGGCGCCGCTGGTGGAGGTCAGCTGGGGCGAGACGATTTCCTCGGTGCCGGGCTGGCGACAGTATTTTATTCAGCACGGGATTTCGCGCGAAGACCCGGCGGCGGCGATCATCGGGCAGTCGGTTCCATCGGTGGTAGCACTGGTGCAGGCGGGGTTGGGAATTGCGCTGTTGCCGGCGCAGGTCGTGGGCGGCGAAATCCGGGCGGGCAGGCTGCACCGTCTGGACGGCCCGGCGCTGGAAATGCCACGGCCCTATGTGCTGGTTACTGCGCATTACAAGTCGCGCTCGCGGCGCCTGCGGACCCTTGCGGAGGTGCTTGGGGTCCGTTAAGGCGCCGGTTCTGCCGCAAATGGCGGATCCGTTTTGAAAATTGCCGCGTAACAGTATATGAGGGTGGCCTGCCGCACCCTATATGGGGCCCGTATCACTGGGGGAAACGCCGATGAACATTCATAACCGCGACGCTGCCGAGGCGCCGGACCGCGAGGCTGCGGCTGCTGCGCTGGATGTGCTGCGGGCCTGGGCCGGCACTGTGACAGAGACCGAGATTGCCGAGCTGGATCCGGCGGTGGCGCGGCTGCTGCCGGGCCGTGCGGTTGGCAACTACCCTGAGCTGTCGCGGCAGTATCCCGAAGATTTCAAGTCGGACGAGGCCTACCGCGCGACGCTGCCTGACCTTCAGAACGGGCCGACTAGCCTGATCCGCGGCGCCAAGGAGCAGATCCAGCATGTGGGAATCTCCAACTTCCGGCTGCCGATCCGGTTTCACACCCGCGATGATGGCGACCTGACGCTGGAGACCAGCGTGACCGGCACCGTCAGCTTGGATGCGGGCAAGAAGGGCATCAACATGTCCCGGATCATGCGCACCTTTTACAAGCACGCAGAGCGCACCTTCAGCTTTGAGGTGATGGCATCGGCACTGGATGACTACCTGAGCGATCTGGACAGCCCGGATGCGCGCATCCAGATGCGGTTCTCCTTCCCTGCAAAGGTGGAAAGCCTGCGCTCGGGCCTCAGCGGCTATCAGTATTACGACTTTGCGCTGGAATTGGTGGACCATGACGGTGTGCGTGAGAAGATCATGCACCTGGACTATGTCTATTCCTCGACCTGCCCGTGCTCGCTGGAGCTGTCGGAGCATGCCCGCCAGTCGCGCGGCCAGCTGGCGACGCCGCATTCGCAGCGCTCGGTGGCGCGGATTTCTGTTCAGTCTGTGCCAGGCAGCGACTGCCTGTGGTTTGAAGATCTGATCGAGCTGTGCCGCCGCGCGGTGCCGACCGAGACCCAGGTGATGGTCAAGCGCGAGGACGAGCAGGCCTTTGCCGAGCTGAACGCCGCCAATCCGATCTTTGTGGAAGACGCGGCGCGGCTGTTCTGCGAAGCGCTGCAGGGCGATGCGCGGATCGGCGATTTCCGGGTGGTGGCCAGCCATCAGGAAAGCCTGCACAGCCATGATGCCGTCAGCGTGCTGACCCAAGGCCCGCTGTTCAAGGCGATGAGCCTGGACCCGAAACTGTTCTCGACCCTGATCCACCAAGGGTAACCTGCCGGGTTGACGTGCCCGGTTTGAAGGCAGGCACACGGCTGACCTCCCGTAGTTTCTGCATTGCCGCATTTTTTGTGCTGCCTTGCAGCGAAGCATGATAAGCTCCGGGCTGTAGCCTGGAGGATTCTCCAGGTGTTCTGGGGAGCCGTTGTGCATGGGGCAGGGAACTTACACCCGATTGCCGATGCTGCAGGCCCGGATCTGCTCCGGTGCCGCGCCTCTCCTTCTTTTGCCCGGCCGCAACACGAACAGGCAGGGTAAAACCGGTGCATGAAGTAAGGAGTATCTGATGAGCAGTTTTCACCAGCATAGCGCATTCTCAGCCTTGGCGCATGAATGGGCAGGCTATACGGCAGGCACGCAGCTGAAGCTGTGGCGGCAAATGACCGAAGCAGTGATTGCGACGCCGATGGGACAGATGCGGGCCGCGCATTCCTTGTTTGAATTGCAGCGGACAATCCTTGGCCTTGTGGTGCCGCAGCCGGCATGGCCGGAAACTGCAACGCCGCAGACTGCGCAACCGTCAGCGCCTGTGAAAGAAAGCACATTGGTTTCGCCCGCAGTGAAAGCCACGCAACCGCCCGCCGTGAAATCAGAAGCAAAGCCCGGTGCCAAAAGGAAGGCGGTTGCTAGAAAGCCGGCAGTGCGCAAGGTCGCGGAACAAAAAACGGCCGTGCAGGCTGCTGCAGGAAAGGCCGCTGGTGGGCAAACCGTACCGGCCAAGACTGCAGTTGCGACGCCGGAAGTGTCAAAGCCGGTGGCGGAGAAAGCAAATCAGGCAAAGACAAGCGCAACTGGAAAGCCGGACACCGATGCGGCTGCGGAGCCAGCCGCAGTATTCCGGGGATCCGCCACCAGCCGCCGCAGCCCGGAAAAACAACAAAACACGACGCAGTCTGCCGCAGTGGCGGCGGTGACAAAGTCATTCGCTGTGAAAATGCCCGCTCCGGAAACAGAGCCCCTGGCCGCCAAACCAGCGCAATCAGTGAAGGCGGCGCCAGGAAAACGCCCGCGCAAGCCGTCCAAGCCGCGGAAGATGCCCGCGCGCAACGCAGGCAAAGCCGGTGAGGGCAAGGATTAGAGCCGCAGGCTTGACACTTGCCGCGCGCAGGTCCAACGCTGCCCCGCATGTTGGATCTCCGCCCGGTTGGATATGTCATCGGCCTTTTGGTCGTCATCTTGGGAGCGATGATGCTGTTCCCGCTGCTGGTCGACCTGCTGGATGGCCGCGGTGAATGGCATGTGTTTCTGGAAAGTGCGGTGTTCACCATTCTGGTCGGCGGGCTGCTGGCGTTGAGCTGCGCCAATGGCGTTAAGGAAGGGCTGACGATCCGCCAGACCTTCCTGCTGACCACCACGGTGTGGCTGGCGCTGCCGCTGTTCGGGGCGATCCCGCTGATGCTGGGAGCAACCGAGCTGCGCTTTGTCGATGCGTTTTTCGAGGCGATGTCCGGGCTGACCACCACTGGATCAACGGTGATTTCCGGCTTGGACGGGCTGCCCCGCGGCTTGCTCTTGTGGCGCGGTATCCTGCAATGGCTGGGCGGTATCGGCATCATTGTTGTGGCAATGGTTTTCCTGCCCGAGCTGCGGGTCGGCGGGATGCAGATCTTTAAATCGGAAAGCTTTGATACCTTTGGCAAAATCCTGCCCCGCGCGCAGGCGATCGCCAAGCAGATCTCGTTGATCTACGTGTCGCTGACCATGGCCTGCATGCTGGTCTATATGGTGATGGGAATGGGGCCGTTTGATGCGCTGGTGCATTCCATGACCACCATCGCCACCGGCGGTTTTGCCAATTATGATGCCTCTTTCGGGGCCTTTGCCGGGCCGGTGGAATATGCG
The DNA here is from genome assembly GCF_001593695.1 of Leisingera sp. F5. Lineage (NCBI taxonomy): Bacteria > Pseudomonadati > Pseudomonadota > Alphaproteobacteria > Rhodobacterales > Roseobacteraceae > Leisingera > Leisingera sp. F5. The sequence continues at coordinate 37,427 of NZ_LUKH01000038.1, forward strand.
GCGGCGATTTTCATGATCCTCGCGGCGCTGCCGTTTGTGCGTTATGTGCAGCTGATCAACGGGTATGGCGCGCCGATGCTGCGGGACAGCCAGATCCGCGGCTTCATGATGACACTGGGCATTCTGGTCGCAGTGGCAGCCGGAGTTCTGTATTACGCCAATCCGCACAACGGTGAAGAGGCGCTGCGCTCGGCCTTGTTCAACATCACCTCGATCATGTCGGGCACCGGTTATGCCAGTGCGGATTACATGCAATGGGGCAGCTTTCTGGTGATGATCTTCTTCTTCACCGGGCTGATCGGCGGCTGTGCGGGATCGACCGCCTGTTCCGTCAAGATCTTCCGCTACCAGCTGCTGCTGGCCTCGGTCAGGACGCAGATCCAGCGCATCCGTTCGCCGCATGGGGTGTTCTTTACCCGCTACGAAGGCCGCCCGGTGGACGCTGAGGTGCTCAGCTCGGTGATATCTTTCTTCATGTTCTTCGTTGTGACGCTGGGCATGGTGGCCTGGGCGCTGGCGCTGACGGGCCTGGATTTTGAAACCGCGGTGTCCGGTGCGGCCACCGCCCTGGCGAATATCGGTCCGGGTCTGGGAGACACCATCGGGCCTGCAGGCAATTTCTCTACCCTCAATGATCCGGCGAAATGGATCCTAAGCGCGGCGATGCTGATCGGGCGGCTGGAGCTGATGGCGGTCTACGCGATGCTGACTGTCCGCTTCTGGCGCAGTTGAGCACCCGGCGGATTGGCAAATATTGCGCCGCCTGATCCTTGTGGCGGTTTGCCGCGCTGAACCGGCCGCCTGAACCGCAGCTTCCTTGCCCGATGGGGATGCATGCTCTTGCTCTCCAGGGACCGCTCGCATATGAGGCACGGGACTGAAACCCGCAAGCGCAGGGAGACCCGCTCCATATGCCCGTACTTGTGATGAAATTCGGCGGCACGTCTGTCGCCAACCTGGACCGCATCCGCCGCGCTGCCAAACGCGTCGGCGTTGAAGTGGCCAAGGGCTATGACGTGATCGTTATCGTGTCGGCGATGTCCGGCAAGACCAACGAACTGGTCGGCTGGGTAGATGAGACCTCGCCGCTGTATGACGCGCGCGAATATGATGCGATTGTGTCCTCGGGCGAGAATGTGACCGCAGGCCTGATGGCGCTGACGCTGCAGGAAATGGATGTTCCCGCCCGCAGCTGGCAGGGCTGGCAAGTGCCGCTCAGGACCACCTCGGCGCACAGCCAGGCGCGGATCGAAGAGATCCCGCCGGAAAACATCCGCGCCAAGTTTGATGAAGGCATGAAAGTGGCGGTTGTGGCCGGCTTCCAGGGCATCAGCCCCGAAGGCCGCATCACCACGCTGGGCCGCGGCGGTTCGGACACCACCGCGGTGGCCTTTGCCGCTGCGTTTGAGGCCGAGCGCTGTGATATCTACACCGACGTGGACGGTGTTTATACCACCGATCCGCGGATCTGCGACAAGGCGCGCAAGCTGGACAAGATCGCGTTTGAGGAAATGCTGGAGCTGGCGTCGCTGGGCGCCAAGGTGCTGCAGACCCGCTCGGTTGAACTGGCGATGCGCTATAAGGTGAAGCTGCGCGTGCTGTCCAGTTTCGAGGAACAAAGTGACGAGGCCGGTACCCTGGTCTGTGCCGAGGAGGAAATCATGGAATCCAATGTTGTGGCCGGTGTGGCCTATTCCCGTGACGAAGCCAAACTGACCGTGCAGTCGGTGGCGGACCGCCCCGGTATCGCGGCGACCATCTTTACCACGCTCAGCGATGCAGGCGTGAATGTTGACATGATTGTGCAGGATATCTCGGACGAGGGCCGCACCGACATGACCTTCTCCTGCCCGACCGATCAGGTTGCCCGCGCCGAGCAGGCGCTGCTGGCGATCAAGGAAAAGGGCGAGCTGAACTATGCCGAACTCTTGGCCGACAAGGATGTGGCCAAGGTTTCGGTGGTCGGTATCGGCATGCGTTCGCAGTCCGGCGTGGCTGCCAAGATGTTCAAAGTGCTGTCGGATGAGGGCGTCAACATCAAGGTAATCACCACGTCCGAAATTAAGATTTCGGTGCTGATCGACCGCAAATACATGGAACTGGCTGTACAAGCGCTGCATGACGCATTTGAGCTGGAAAAAGCCGGCTAAGTACTCGTCAGTAAACAGCTTTCTGTAACCAGCAAAGGCGCCGCTCCGGCGCCTTTGTTGTGTCTGGCCTGCCACTGGCGGTATTTTGCGCAATGCCGTGTCAGGCTGCTCTGATTGCGGGCAATGCTGCAAAAACACTTGGACTTTTTCCGTTGGGGTGGGACAAGTGGGTGGAGGAGAGAGCGCTGACGCACTACTCTGGGCGGAGTCCGTTCCAGGGCCTGACAGGGCGGCGGCGTAAAGGGTAAGTGCCCGGGAGAGGGTGACAATGGCTGACACAACAGAATCCGAAAGCAGGAAGCTTCTGGTTCGCTTGCGCGAGGCGATGGCGGGCGACGATGCCGGCCAGGCGCGGCTCGACAAGATCACCCATCTGATCGCCGACAGCATGGGGACCGAGGTGTGCTCGGTCTATCTGTTCCGCGATGACGAGACGCTGGAGCTTTGTGCAACGCAGGGTTTGAACCTGGAATCGGTGCACCAGACCCGGATGCGGATCGGCGAGGGCCTGGTGGGGCGGGTGGCGAGATACGGCAAGGTGGTGAACACGCCGGATGCGCCCAATGCCAAGGGGTTCCGTTATATGCCGGAAACCGGGGAGGAGCGGTTTTCCTCCTTCCTCGGGGTGCCGGTGCAGCGGCTGGGCGAGATGCTGGGTGTTCTGGTGGTCCAGTCCAAGGAGGGGCGCGAGTTTTCAGCCGATGCGGTCTATGCGCTGGAAGTGGTGGCGATGGTCATCGCGGAGATGACCGAGCTGGGCGCCTTTGTCGGCGAAGGCGCGGCTCTGTCGCCGTTGCACCAGCAGCCGGTTCTGATCCACGGTACCTCGGCCCAGGAGGGCGCGGCAGAAGGCCACGTCTGGCTGCATGAGCCGCGGGTGATCGTGACCAATCCGATTGCCGATGATCCCCAGCGTGAGCTGGAGCGGATGAACGCCGCGGTCGAGGAACTGCGAGTCGGCGTTGACAAAATGCTGGAAGTTTCCCGCAACGGCGACAAAGACCAGCTGCAAGTTCTTGAGGCCTATCGGATGTTTGCCAATTCCAAAGGCTGGATGCGGCGGATGGAAGAAGACATCGCCCGCGGTCTGAGCGCCGAAGCCGCAGTGGAAAAAGAGCAATCCCAGGCCCGCGCCCGGA